>NZ_DEYR01000011.1:0-79008 GCF_002364635.1 Pseudomonas sp. UBA3153 | reverse complement strand
AAGGTGAAGAATCGGTCCGCATCAGCCGCCACAGCAAGCAACAAGCTTTCGCTCAACCGATGTATGCCGCCGCCCCGGCACCGGCCGCAGCCCCCGTCGCCGCGCCAGCCGCACCGGCAGCGGACGCCGCTCCGGCCGCCGCCAAGCTGAACGGCACCGTGGTCGGCTCGCCGATGGTCGGCACCTTCTACCGCGCCTCCTCGCCGACCTCGCCTAACTTCGTCGAAGTCGGCACCACGGTGAAGAAAGGCCAGATCCTCTGCATCGTCGAAGCGATGAAGATGATGAACCACATCGAGGCCGAAACCAGCGGCGTCATCGAATCCATCCTGGTGGAAAACGGTCAGCCGGTGGAATACGACCAGCCGCTGTTCACCATCGTTTGAACCGCCAGGAGTCTTCGATGTTGAAAGCTGCGACGCTGGAAAAAGTCCTGATCGCCAACCGCGGCGAGATCGCCCTGCGCATCCTGCGTGCCTGCAAGGAACTGGGCATCAAGACCGTGGCGGTTTACTCCACCGCGGATCGGGAACTGATGCACCTGTCGCTGGCCGACGAAACCGTCTGCATCGGCGCGGCCCCGGCAGCCAAATCCTACCTGCACATCCCGGCGATCATCGCGGCCGCCGAGGTCACCGGCGCCACGGCGATCCACCCGGGCTACGGCTTCCTTGCGGAAAACGCCGACTTCGCCGAACAGGTCGAACGCTCCGGCTTCGCCTTCATCGGCCCGAACGCCGACACCATTCGCCTGATGGGCGACAAGGTCTCGGCCAAGGACGCGATGAAGAAGGCCGGCGTGCCCACCGTTCCCGGCTCCGACGGCCCGCTGCCGGAAGACGAGGAAACCGCGCTGCGCATAGGCCGTGAAGTCGGCTACCCGGTGATCATCAAGGCCGCCGGCGGCGGCGGTGGTCGCGGTATGCGCGTGGTGTACAACGAGGAAGACCTGATCCAGTCGGCCAAGCTGACCCGTACCGAAGCCGGCGCGGCCTTCGGCAACCCGATGGTCTACCTCGAGAAGTTCCTGACCAACCCGCGCCACGTGGAAGTCCAGGTGCTTTCCGACGGCCAGGGCAACGCGATCCACCTCGGCGACCGCGACTGCTCGCTGCAGCGCCGCCACCAGAAGGTCATCGAGGAAGCGCCCGCTCCGGACATCGACGAAACCGCGCGCCAGGAAGTCTTCGCCCGCTGCGTCAAGGCGTGCATCGACATCGGCTACCGCGGCGCCGGCACCTTCGAGTTCCTCTACGAGAACGGCGCCTTCTATTTCATCGAGATGAACACCCGCGTACAGGTGGAGCATCCGGTGTCGGAGATGGTCACCGGGGTCGACATCGTCAAGGAGATGCTCAGCATCGCCGCCGGCAACAAGCTGTCGCTGACCCAGGACGACATCGTCATCCGCGGCCACGCGCTGGAGTGCCGGATCAACGCCGAAGACCCGGCCACCTTCATGCCCAGCCCGGGCAAGGTGAAGCACTTCCATGCCCCGGGCGGCAACGGCGTGCGCGTCGATTCGCACCTGTACAGCGGCTACTCGGTTCCGCCGAACTACGACTCGCTGATCGGCAAGCTGATCACCTACGGGGGCGACCGTGACGAGGCGATGGCGCGCATGCGCAACGCCCTGGACGAAATCGTCGTCGACGGGATCAAGACCAACGTGCCGCTGCACCGCGACCTGACCCGCGACCCCGGCTTCTGCAAGGGCGGCGTGAACATCCACTACCTGGAAAAGAAACTGGGTATGGATAAGCACTGAGCCGCACGCGGTATCATGTAGCACCGGGAGGGAGTGGCGCAGGCCGCTCCCTCTTTTTTTGTGGTTCGCCCGCTCCGGCGATCACCCTTACTCCCGGCCGTTTTTGCCCCCACCACCCGCGCCACCGCGAAGGAAACTCCCATGCCCTGGTTACAAGCCCGACTCGCCATCACTCCCGAGCAGGCCGAGGTCTACGAAGACGCCCTGCTCGAAGCCGGCGCGGTCTCGGTGACCTTCATGGACGCCGAGGACCAGCCGATCTTCGAGCCGGACCTGGGCACCACGCCGCTGTGGAAGCACACCCACCTGCTGGCGCTGTTCGAGGCGGACACCGACGAGGCCGACCTGATCGGCCGACTGATGCTGCTCACCGGCGGTGCGCTGCCGGAGTATCACTTCGAGCGCATCGAAGACCAGGACTGGGAGCGTAGCTGGATGGACAACTTCCAGCCGATGCGCTTCGGCCGTCGTCTGTGGATCGTGCCGAGCTGGCACGCCGTGCCGGAGCCGGACGCCGTCAACCTGCTGCTCGATCCGGGCCTGGCCTTCGGCACCGGCACCCACCCGACCACCGCCCTGTGCCTCGAATGGCTCGATGGCGAAGACCTCGCCGGGCGCAACGTGCTCGACTTCGGCTGCGGCTCGGGCATCCTCGCCATCGCCGCCCTGCTGCTCGGCGCCGGCCGCGCGGTGGGCACCGACATCGACCCGCAGGCGCTGGAAGCCTCGCGCGACAATGCCGGACGCAACGGCATCGCCGCCGAGCGTCTGCCGCTGTACCTGCCCGAAGCGCTGCCGCGCGAGCCCGCCGAAGTGGTGGTCGCCAACATCCTCGCCGGCCCGCTGGTGGCCCTCGCGCCGCAGATCATCGCGCTGGTGCAGCCCGGCGGGCGCCTGGCGCTGTCCGGCATCCTCGCCGAACAGGCCGAGGACGTCCGCGCCGCCTACGCCGCCGATTTCGACCTGGAGCCGACCGCCGTCAAGGACGGCTGGGTGCGCATCAGCGGCACCCGTCGATAGGTCTCGCGCCCCTCTGCCGCAGCGCCGGGCGCTTGCGGTAGACTGCGCGCCTCGTTTCGCCACCCGCCCACCGGCGGGAACAGTGGCCACCGGATAGCCGCATGACCGACAGTTTCGTCACGCAATGCCCGCATTGCAGCACCCGTTTCCGCGTCAAACGCAGCCAGTTGGGCATCGCCCAGGGCGCGGTGCGTTGTGGCGCCTGCATGCAGGTGTTCAACGCGGCGCAGCAGTTGCGGGACGCCGGCGAAACACGGCCGATGGCACCTCCCGCACCGGTCAGCGAGACGTCCAGGCCGGCGGTGCGGCCACAGCTGCCGCCGCCGGGCAAGAACCCGGGCGATACACTGTGGATTCACGACGACCTTGACCTGGACAGCCTCGATCTCGATGAGGAACTGGCCAAGCTCGAACTGCAGGAGCACCTGGTTTCCGAGCGTTTTCGCACGCGCGCCGAACCCGTCGAGCCGAGCGAAGGCCTGTCCGCGATCGATCCGCGCGAGTCCGACGAGGAAGCCTGGGCGCAGAAGCTGCTCATCGATGCCGCGCCGGAACCGGAACCGGAACCGGAACCACCGGAGCCGCCGCCCGAACTGCCGGCGCCCGAGCCGCTCACCGCGATCGAGCACGCGCCGCTGCACGACCCCGTGCTGCCGCCGGCCCGCAGCGAACCGACGCTTTCCCTGCACCTGCCGGAAGAGCCGGACGACGCGCGCGACGACGAGGACGAGCCGGACTTCCGCCTGTCCGCCGAACGCGATGACGTGCCGGTCACCGCGCTGCTGCTGGTCGACCCGCGGCGCGACGATGACGATGACGAAGCTCAGCCGAACGCGCGACACAAGCCCGCACGCAGCGAACCGGCGTTGCGCAGCACGGCGCTGCTCGACCTCGAGGACGAGCCGCTGCAGCTGGAATGGCAGGCGCCGCGCAGGCGCTGGGGCCGGATCTTCGGCTGGCTGCTGCTCAACCTGCTGGCGCTCGCGGCGCTGGCCGGCCAGTACCTCTGGTATCACTACGACGAGCTGGCCCGGCGCGACGAATATCGCCCCTGGTTCGAGCAGCTGTGCCCGACGCTGGGCTGCACGCTGCCGTCGAAGGTCGACATCGCCCTGATCAAGAGCAGCAACCTGGTGGTACGCAGCCACCCGGAATTCACCGGCGCGCTGGTGGTGGACGCTATCCTCTACAACCGCGCGCCCTTTTCGCAGCCGTTTCCGCTGCTGGAACTGCGCTTCGCCGACCTCAACGGGCAACTGCTCGCCAGTCGTCGCTTCAAGCCCAGCGAGTACCTCGCCGGCGAACTCGCCGGGCAGAGCGAAATGCCCCCGCAGACGCCGATCCACATTTCCCTGGACATCCTCGATCCGGGCGCCAAGGCGGTGAATTACAGCCTGAGTTTCCACTCGCCCGAGTGAACGAAAACGGCTCATCTAACCGCTGGCGATAAGTCGACGACTGTTCAGAATTTGTGCAAATCGATCTTTATCCGGTCACCGCTAGCGGGTATCATGCCCACCCTTTTTCGAACTGCCCCGATCAACGAAAAGCAGGCCCCATTACAGGGAAGACCTATGTCGGCGGTACGCATCGGCCCTTACACATTGCCCAACCCCGTGATCCTGGCGCCCATGGCCGGCGTCACCGATCGTCCGTTTCGCCAGCTCTGCCGCCAACTCGGTGCCGGGCTGGTGGTGTCGGAAATGGTGACCAGCGATGTGCGCCTTTGGAACACCCGCAAGTCGAGCCTGCGCCTGCCGCACGTCGGCGACCCGGAGCCACGCTCGGTGCAGATCGCCGGCGGCGATGCGCAGATGCTCGCCGCGGCGGCGCGGGCCAATGTCGAGCTCGGCGCGCAGATCATCGACATCAACATGGGCTGCCCGGCGAAGAAGGTCTGCAACAAGGCCGCCGGTTCGGCGCTGATGAAGGACGAACTGCTGGTGGCGGAGATCCTCGAGGCGGTGGTCGCCGCGGTCGACGTGCCGGTGACGCTGAAGATCCGCACCGGCTGGGATCGAGAGAACAGGAACGGGATTACGGTGGCGAAGATCGCCGAACAATCCGGGATCGCCGCGCTGGCCGTGCATGGCCGCACGCGCGCCGATCTGTACACCGGCGAGGCCGAATACGAGACCATCGCCGCGATCAAGCAGGCGATCTCGATTCCGCTGTTCGCCAATGGCGACATCGATTCGCCACACAAGGCCCGCGCGGTACTCGACGCCACCGGTGCCGATGCGCTGCTGATCGGCCGCGCCGCCCAGGGCCGGCCGTGGATATTCCGCGAGATCGCCCATTACCTGGCGACCGGGGAGCTGCTGGCGGCGCCGACCCTGAGCGAAGTGGAATGCATTCTGCTAGAGCACCTGGCAGCACTGCATGTCTTCTACGGCGAGGTGATGGGCGTGCGCATCGCACGCAAGCACGTGGGCTGGTACCTGGCCACGCTCCCCGGTGCCCGGGAGTTCCGCGTCGGGTTCAATCGTTTGGAGACGACGGACGCACAGTACGCCACCGTTCGGCAGTTCTTCGCCGAACGGCACAATGATGGAGAGGGGTTGGCGGCATGACGACGATGGCTGAGCTGGTTTTTGATGGATCGACATTTGATGGGGCAACACCCGTGAGCGACAACCTTAACCTCAAGCAGCACCTCAACACGCCGAGCGAAGAGGGCCAGACCCTGCGCGGCAACGTTGAGAAGGCGCTGCGCAACTACTTCGCCCATCTCGAAGGCGCGTCCGTCACCGACGTCTACAACCTGGTGCTCTCCGAAGTCGAAGCGCCCTTGCTGGAAACTGTGATGAACTACGTCAAGGGCAACCAGACCAAGGCCTCCGAGCTGCTCGGCCTGAACCGCGGCACCCTGCGCAAGAAGCTCAAGCAGTACGACCTGCTGTAAGCACGCATTCGAAAAAGGGCGGCCCGCGAGCCGCCCTTTTTGCTGATTCATCTGCCCTCATGGACATCGACATGACCGACCAGACCACCCGCCTTCCCGTTCGCCGCGCGCTGATCAGCGTTTCGGACAAGACCGGCATCCTCGAATTCGCGCGCGAGCTCGTCGCCCAGGGGGTGGAAATCCTCTCCACCGGCGGCACCTACAAGCTGCTCAGGGACAACGGCGTGGCCGCGGTGGAAGTCGCCGACTACACGGGCTTCCCGGAAATGATGGACGGTCGGGTGAAGACCCTGCATCCGAAGATCCACGGCGGCATCCTCGGCCGCCGGGCCCTCGACGGCGCGGTGATGGACGAACACGGCATCAAGCCGATCGACCTGGTCGCGGTCAACCTGTACCCCTTCGAGGCCACCGTCGCCAAGCCCGACTGCAACCTCGCCGATGCCATCGAGAACATCGATATCGGCGGCCCGACCATGGTCCGCAGCGCGGCGAAGAACCACAAGGACGTCGCCATCGTGGTCAACGTCGGCGACTACGCCGGCATCGTCGAGGCGCTGAAAACCGGCGGCCTGACCTACGCCCAGCGCTTCGACCTGGCGCTCAAGGCCTTCGAGCACACTGCCGCCTACGACGGCATGATCGCCAACTACCTGGGCACCATAGACCAGGCGGCAGCCACCCTATCCACCGAAGGCCGTGGCGCGTTCCCGCGCACCTTCAACAGCCAGTTCGTCAAGGCGCAGGAAATGCGCTACGGCGAGAACCCGCATCAGCAGGCGGCGTTCTACGTCGAGGCGAAGAAGGGCGAGGCCAGCATCGCCAGCGCCGTGCAGTTGCAGGGCAAGGAGCTGTCGTACAACAACGTCGCCGACACCGATGCCGCGCTGGAATGCGTGAAGAGCTTCGTCAAGCCGGCCTGCGTGATCGTCAAGCACGCCAACCCTTGCGGCGTCGCCGTGGCCCTGGACAGCGAAGGCGGCATCCGCCAAGCCTACGAGCTGGCCTACGCCACCGACAGCGAGTCGGCCTTCGGCGGCATCATCGCCTTCAACCGCGAGCTGGACGGCGAGACCGCGAAAGCCATCGTCGAGCGCCAGTTCGTCGAAGTGATCATCGCCCCGAAAATCAGCGCCGCCGCCCGCGAAGTGGTCGCCGCCAAGGCCAACGTGCGCCTGCTCGAGTGCGGCGAGTGGCCGGCCGAACGCAGCGCCGGCTGGGACTTCAAGCGCGTCAACGGCGGCCTGCTGGTGCAGAGCCGCGACATCGGCATGATCACCGCCGACGACCTCAAGGTGGTGACCCGGCGCGCGCCCACCGAACAGGAAGTCCACGACCTGGTGTTCGCCTGGAAAGTGGCCAAGTTCGTCAAGTCCAACGCCATCGTCTACGCGCGTAACCGCCAGACCATCGGCGTCGGCGCCGGGCAGATGAGCCGCGTCAACTCCGCGCGCATCGCCGCGATCAAAGCCGAGCACGCCGGCCTGCAGGTCGCCGGCTCGGTGATGGCCTCGGACGCCTTCTTCCCGTTCCGCGACGGCCTGGACAACGCCGCCGCCAATGGCATCACCGCGGTGATCCAGCCGGGCGGTTCGATGCGCGACAACGAGGTGATTGCCGCCGCTGATGAAGCCGGCATCGCGATGGTGTTTACCGGCATGCGCCACTTCCGTCACTGACCGTGGCACGGCCGCGCTGAAGCGCTCGTCTGCGTTGTTGGAGTCCGATTCGCCGATGCTCATTGCCAGGCGGCAACTGCGCTCGTCGAACCGACCTCCGCCTAGCAGCCAAACGCCCCATCACGGCCCGATAAAACGCAAAATGCTAGAAGCACGATTTTCGTAGGGTGGATAACGCTCTGTTTATCCACCGAACGGGCCGCAGGCCCGCCTCCTGAAGGGGAACCCCATGAACGTACTGATCATCGGCAGCGGCGGGCGCGAACATGCGCTGGCCTGGAAGGTCGCCCAGGACCCGCGCATCCAGAAGGTCTTCGTCGCCCCAGGCAACGCCGGCACCGCCACCGAGGCCAAGTGCGAGAACGTGCCCATCGACGTGCTGTCCCTTGAGCAACTGGCCGACTTCGCCGAGAAGAACGTGCAACTGACCATCGTCGGCCCGGAAGCGCCGCTGGTGAAGGGCGTGGTCGACCTGTTCCGCGCCCGCGGCCTGGACTGCTTCGGCCCCACCGCTGGCGCTGCGCAGCTGGAGGGCTCGAAGGCCTTCACCAAGGACTTCCTCGCCCGCCACCGGATTCCCACCGCCGACTACCAGAACTTCACCGAAGTCGAACCGGCACTGGCCTATCTGCGCGAAAAGGGTGCGCCGATCGTGATCAAGGCCGACGGCCTGGCCGCCGGCAAGGGCGTGATCGTCGCCATGACCCTGAGCGAAGCCGAGGATGCGGTGCGCGACATGCTCGCCGGCAACGCCTTCGGCGAGGCCGGTTCGCGGGTGGTGATCGAGGAGTTCCTCGATGGCGAGGAAGCCAGCTTCATCGTCATGGTCGACGGTCAGAACGTGCTGCCGATGGCCACCAGCCAGGACCACAAGCGCGTCGGCGACGGCGACAGCGGCCCGAACACCGGCGGCATGGGCGCCTACTCGCCGGCCCCGGTGGTCACCGCCGAGGTGCACAAGCGGGTCATGGACGAAGTGATCTACCCGACCGTGCGTGGCATGGCCGAGGAAGGCAACGTCTACACCGGCTTCCTCTACGCCGGGCTGATGATCGACAAATCCGGCGCGCCCAAGGTGATCGAGTTCAACTGCCGCTTCGGCGACCCGGAAACCCAGCCGATCATGGTGCGCCTGGAAAGCTCCCTGGTGCTGCTGGTTGAGGCCGCGCTGGCCAGGGCGCTGGACAAGGTCGAAGCGCAGTGGGACCCACGCCCGACGGTCGGCGTGGTGCTCGCCGCCGGCGGCTACCCGGGCGACTACGCCAAGGGCGACGTGATCGAGGGCCTGGATGCCGCGGCCGCGCTGGAGGGCAAGGTCTTCCACGCCGGCACCGCACTGAACGCCGCGGGCGAGGTGGTCACCGCCGGTGGCCGCGTGCTCTGCGCCACAGCGATCGGGCACAGTGTGGCGGATGCCCAACAGCAGGCCTATCGCCTGGCGAAGCAGATCAGCTGGAACGGCTGCTTCTACCGCAGCGACATCGGCTACCGTGCCATCGCACGCGAACAGGCCGACGAATAGCAGCGATCTGCTACGAAAAAGGCGGCCCGGTGGCCGCCTTTTTCGTAGTGGCGTGGTCAACTACCTGACTATAATCGCGGCAATATCTGAAAGGACCTCGACCGTGACGCGGCTCTGGATCGCCATCGCCTTCATCTGCAGCCTGCTGCCCTGGTATGCCGGTACGGTGTCGGCGCAGGTGGTGGAAACCCCGGCAGCGGCGCTGGCGTCGGACTGGCAGATCCTGATCGATGATTCGGAGCAGCTCAAGCTCGAGGAAGTCATCGCCCAGCGCAGCCAGTTCAAGTCGCTGGGCCGGGAATCCTTCAGCATGCCCGCCGGCGAGCGCGCCATCTGGCTGCGCATCGAAACCCCCGCGCTGACCGACGTCCACTGGCTCTGGCTGTACGCCCCGCGGGTCAAGTACCTCGACTTCTATCGCCTGCGCGACGGCCAGCTGGAGCGCCACGAGCACACTGGCGAATCCATGCCGACGGCGGCCAGCACGCTCTCGTCTAACAGCTACCTGTTCGTCCTGCCGAATGACGGCAGCATGCGCGAAACCTATATCCGCATGACCTCCAGCCACCCGCTGATGGTGTGGCTGAAGACCCTCGACAGCAGCGGCGTGGTCGACCTGGAACGCCCCGCCTACCTGTTCGGCACGCTGTTCGGCGCGCTCGGCCTGCTGATGCTCTACAACCTTTTCCGCCTGGCCAACAACCGCGGCTTCGGCAACCTCTGGCTCAGCGGCTTCCATGCCTTGCTGCTGCTCAATGCGCTGGCCGAGTTCGGCGTGCTCGGCTACTGGCTGCCGAAAACCGGCAGCGGCTACAGCCTGGCGCTCTGCGCGGACATGGCGACGCTGGCCGCCGCCATCTGCCTGCTCGGCTTCATCCATTCGTTCTTCCGCAATACCCGTGTCGGCGAAGGCCTGAACTGGCTGCCGATGGCCGGGATCATCGTCATCAGCGGCGTCGCCGCGGTGATCCTGCTGACCCGAGAGCTGTGGTACAGCAGCCTGATCAACCTGCTGATCCTGCTCGCCGCCTCCTGCGCGCTGATCACCGCCGCCTATCACCTGCGCCGTGGCTATCGCCCGGCGCGGCTGGTGGTGCTGGCGGCCGGGACCTTCACCCTGGTGTTCCTGGCGCTGACGCCGATGCTCTTCGGCTTCGTGCAGATGAGCCCTGGCTGGCTGGAAATCATCCTGTTCGGCAGCGCCGCGTTCTGCGGCCTGCTGCTCAGCCTGTCGCTCAGCGATCGCCAGCGCCAGTTGCGAGCCGACCGCCTGACCGAGCACACCGCGCTGGCGGTGAGCGGCGCCGAGCTGCGCGCCAAGGCCGAGTTCCTGGCGAAGATCAGCCACGAGATCCGCACACCGATGAATGGTGTGCTGGGCATGACCGAACTGCTGCTCGGCACCCCGCTGTCGGCCAAGCAGCGCGATTACGTGCAGACCATCCACAGCGCCGGCAACGAGCTGCTCGGCCTGATCAACGAGATTCTCGACATCTCGCGCCTGGAGTCCGGGCAGATCGAACTGGACGACGTGCAGTTCGACCTCAACGCCCTGCTCGACGATTGCCTGGACATCTTCCGCGCCAAGGCCGAGCAGCAGCAGGTCGAGCTGATCAGCTTCATCCAGCCACAGGTGCCCCGGGTGATCAGCGGCGACCCGACGCGCCTGCGCCAGACCCTGCTGAGCCTGCTGGACAACGCCTTCAAACAGACCGACGAGGGCGAAATCCTTCTCGTCGTCGCGCTCGACACCAGCGGCGAGCAGACCCGCCTGCGCATCGCCGTGCAGGATAGCGGCCGGCCGCTGCAGAGCGAAGATCGCGAGGCATTGCTCAACGCGGAACTGCACAGCCGCGACTTCCTGGCCGCGACCCGCGTCGGCGGGCGCCTCGGGCTGATCATTTCGCGCCAGCTGGTGCGCCTGATGCAGGGCGAGTTCGGCGTGCAGAGCGGCGGCCAGCAGGGCAACACCCTGTGGCTGACGCTGCCGCTCGATCCCGAGCGCCTGGAGCAGCCGCCCGCCGATCTGGAAAGCCCGCTGCTCGGTGCACGCCTGCTGGTGGTCGACGACAACGACACCTGCCGCAAGGTGCTGATGCAGCAATGCACCGTGTGGGGCCTGCAGGTCAGCGCGGTGGCCTCGGGCAAGGAAGCGCTGGCGCTGCTGCGCACCAAGGCGCACCTGCGCGACTACTTCGACGTCGTCCTGCTCGATCAGGACATGCCCGGAATGACCGGCCTGCAACTGGCGACCAAGATCAAGGAAGACCCCAGCCTCAACCACGACATCCTGCTGATCATGCTCACCGGCATCAGCAACGCGCCGAGCAAGATCATCGCGCGCAACGCCGGGATCAAACGCATCCTCGCCAAGCCGGTCGCCGGCTATGCGCTGAAGACCACCCTCGCCGACGAACTCGCGCAACGCGGCAAGAGCGCGGCCACGAGCGAGGCGCCTGACGTGCCGGCGCTGGACGTGCCGAGCGACTTCCGCATCCTCGTCGCGGAAGACAACAGCATTTCCACCAAGGTCATCCGCGGCATGCTGAACAAGCTCAACCTGGAGCCGGACACCGCCAGCAACGGCGAGGAAGCGCTCAGCGCGATGAAGACCCGGCACTACGACCTGGTGCTGATGGACTGCGAGATGCCGGTCCTCGACGGCTTCTCCGCCACCGAGCAACTGCGCGAATGGGAGAACCGGGAGGGCCGCCGGCGCACGCCGATCGTCGCCCTCACCGCGCACATCCTGGTCGAGCACAAGGAACGCGCGCGCAAGGTCGGCATGGACGGCCACATGGCCAAGCCGGTGGAGCTGTCGCAACTGCGCGAGATGATCCAGCAATGGGTCGGCGCCAGGCAGAGCAGCCATGCCGAAGGCAGCGCGCTGATCGAGTAAGCGTTCCGCGCCGCCAACCCGCCTTTTTATACTCCTGCCGAGAACCCCGCATGTCTGCCGCGTTGTTCAGTCTCTACCTCAAGTTGCTGGTGCTCTACAGCCCGTTCTTCGTGCTGTCCTGCTTCATCGGCATGACCCGCGGCTACACGCTGAAAGAGCGCAAGCGGCTCGCCTGGCGCGTCGCCAGCGGGGTGTTCGTCGCCAGCATGCTGCTCTATCTGTTCGGCACGCACATCTTCGTGCTGTTCGGCATCACCATCGACGCCTTCCGCATCGGCGCCGGCAGCGTGCTGTTCATCTCGGCGCTGGGCATGGCCCAGGGCAAATCGGTGGTGCAGAGCGACAACCTGCAGCAGGACGTGACCATCGTGCCGCTGACCATCCCGATCACCGTCGGCCCCGGCACCATCGGCGCGCTGCTGGTGATGGGCGCCAGCCAGCCGCACTGGAACGACAAGCTGCTGGCAGTGGGCGGCATCTTCCTCGCCAGCGTCACCGTCGGCATGGTGCTGTTCCTCTCCGGACGCTTCGAGCGCCTGCTCGGCGAGCAGGGGCTGCAGATCGTCAGCCGCCTGATGGGGCTTTTTGTCTGCGCACTGGCGGCGCAGATCATCTTCACCGGCGTGAAGAATTACCTTTCGCTCTGATTTGGTGCAATCCGGCGCCCATGCGTTTTTCACGGTCGCGCGCGCGCACCACGACGGACCGCTGAAAATCGACTACCGCCTGCCTGCCGGAATGACCAAGCCGCTTCAAATCAAGGGTTTGCACGCCTTGGCACGGATGCTGCGACTGCTGCGTTGACGAATTGACGCAGGCGCGAGCCGGGAGCGTCGTTTCGCGAACAACGATGCGCATGGACCCAGCCACGGAGCCGCACCCTCATGAAACGCCGTCCCTTTCTGAAATCCACACTCGCTGCCAGTGCCCTTGCGCTCAGCGGGCTGTTCCCGTTCACCGCACACGCCGCCGACACCATCAAGGTCGGCATCCTGCATTCCCTTTCCGGCACCATGGCGATCTCCGAGACCTCGCTGAAAGACATGGCGCTGATGACCATCGACGAGATCAACGCCAAGGGCGGCGTGCTCGGCAAGAAACTCGAGCCGGTGGTCGTCGACCCGGCGTCCAACTGGCCGCTGTTCGCCGAGAAGGGCCGCCAGTTGCTGACCCAGGACAAGGTGGCCGTGACCTTCGGCTGCTGGACCTCGGTGTCGCGCAAATCGGTACTGCCGGTCTATGAAGAACTCAACGGATTGCTGTTCTACCCCGTGCAGTACGAAGGCGAAGAAATGTCGCCGAACGTGTTCTACACCGGTGCGGCGCCGAACCAGCAGGCGATTCCGGCCGTCGAGTACCTGATGAGCGAAGACGGCGGCGCCGCCAAGCGCTTCTTCCTGCTCGGCACCGACTACGTCTACCCGCGCACCACCAACAAGATTCTGCGCAGCTTCCTGCACAGCAAGGGCGTCGCCGACAAGGACATCGAAGAGGTCTACACCCCGTTCGGCCACAGCGATTACCAGACCATCGTCGCCAACATCAAGAAGTTCGCCGCCGGCGGCAAGACCGCCGTGGTCTCCACCGTCAACGGCGACTCCAACGTGCCGTTCTACAAGGAACTGGCCAACCAGGGCATCGAAGCCACCGACATTCCGGTGGTCGCCTTCTCGGTCGGCGAGGAAGAACTGCGCGGCATCGACACCAAGCCGCTGGTCGGTCAGCTGGCCGCCTGGAACTACTTCCAGTCCGTGGATAACCCGGTGAACGAGAAATTCGTCGCCGCCTGGAAGGCCTACGCCAAGGCCAAGAAACTGCCGAACGCGGACACCGTAGTCACCAACGACCCGATGGAAGCCACCTACGTCGGCATCCACATGTGGGCGCAGGCGGTCGAGAAGGCCGGCACCACCGACGTCGACAAGGTGCGCGACGCCATGGCCGGGCAGACCTTCGCCGCGCCGGACGGCTACACCATCAAGATGGACGAGAAGAACCACCACCTGCACAAGCCGGTGATGATCGGCGAAGTCCAGGAAGACGGGCAGTTCTCGGTGGTCTGGCAGACCGAAGGCCCGGTGCGCGCCGAGCCCTGGAGCCCCTACATCGAAGGCAACGACAAGAAGCCTGACCACCCGATGAAGAGCAACTGATCCAGGCGCACCCTCTGTAGGAGCGAGCGCCAGCGTCCGTTCCTGCAGCGTCCGTGTCCATTCCGCCCGGCCCACGATCCCATGGCCGGGCAGGATGACCGTGATCCGAAGGACACCGATATGCCCTCTGCCGTCCACCGTCTGATCCTGGCCTGCCTGCTCCTGCTTCCCGCAGCGGCGCATGCCGGAGATGCCACCGATTTCGTCGCCGCCAATCCATCCACGCAGGCCAGCCTGCTCGAACGATGGGCCGCGCAACCCGATCCGGCCCGCCTGCCGCTGATCGAGGCGCTGCAGGATGGCCGCCTGGCCGCCGACAGCGCGAAAGTCCCGTTCATCGAGGAGAACGGCGCCTTCCGGGCCGCCGAAGGCAATGCCGAACCGGCCGACGCGCCGCGCAAGCTGCGCCTGAACAACCGCCTGCGCGGCCTCGCCAACACCGCCCTGGCCAGCCACCGGCTGCTCGCCGAGGACGCCGGCCTGCGCCTGGCCGCCGCCGAGCAACTGCAGAAGAGCGCTCGCCCGGAGCAACTCGGCCTGCTCAACCAGCGCGTCGCCGCGGAACAGGACGACGCCGTGCGCGATGCCCTGAGCCTGGCGCTGGCCAACCTGCAACTGGTCGACCCGGACCCGGCCGTGCGCCTGGCCGCCGTGCGCCTGCTTGGCGAAACCGGCCAGCCGCTGGCGCGCACGCGCCTCGAAGCGCTGCTCGACCCGGCCGTGGAACAGGACGCCGGCGTGCGCACCGCGGCGGAAACCAGCCTGTCGCAGGTCAAACGCAAACTGCTGATCGGCGAACTCATCGGCCAGGCGTTCTCCGGCATGAGCCTGGGTTCGATCCTGCTGCTCGCCGCCCTCGGCCTCGCGATCACCTTCGGTTTGCTCGGCGTGATCAACATGGCCCACGGCGAGATGCTGATGCTCGGCGCCTACGCCACCTACATGGTTCAGCTGCTGTTCCAGCGCCTGGCCCCCGACGCCCTGGCGTTCTACCCGCTGGCGGCGTTGCCGGTGGCGTTCTTCGTCACCGCGGCGATCGGCATGGCGCTGGAACGCACGGTGATCCGCCATCTCTACGGCCGCCCGCTGGAAACCCTGCTGGCCACCTGGGGCATCAGCCTGATGCTGATCCAGCTGGTGCGCATCGTCTTCGGCGCGCAGAACGTCGAGGTCGCCAACCCGTCCTGGTTGTCCGGCGGCATCCAGGTGCTGCCCAACCTGGTGCTGCCGTACAACCGCATCGTGATCATCGGTTTCGCCCTGTTCGTGGTGCTGCTGACCTGGCTGCTGCTGAACAAGACCCGCCTGGGCCTCAACGTCCGCGCGGTGACGCAGAACCGCAACATGGCCGCCTGCTGCGGCGTCGCCACCGGCCGCGTGGACATGCTCGCCTTCGGCCTCGGCTCGGGCATCGCCGGCCTCGGCGGCGTGGCGCTGTCGCAGATCGGCAACGTCGGCCCGGACCTCGGCCAGAGCTACATCATCGACTCCTTCCTGGTGGTGGTGCTCGGCGGCGTCGGCCAGCTGGCCGGCAGCGTGCTGGCCGCGTTCGGCCTGGGCATCGCCAACAAGATCCTCGAACCGCAGATCGGCGCCGTGCTGGGCAAGATCCTGATCCTCGCGCTGATCATCCTGTTCATCCAGAAGCGCCCGCAGGGGCTCTTCGCGCTGAAAGGACGGGTGATCGATTGATGGCCAGCCCGAACGCTCTCCAAATCGCCATCGCGCCGCTGAACAACGCCTGGTGCCCCGCCCAGCCCGCGACCGCCATTCAACAAGGACACCGTCGATGAACCAGCCGCTCGCGCTCACCGCCGCGCAGAAAGCCGGCCCGCGCCTGACCCTCGCCGCGCTCGGCGCGGTGCTGGCGATCCTCGTCGCCCTGCCGCTGCTCTCGCTGCTGCCGGCGGACAATCCGCTGCAGGTATCCGCCTACACCCTGACGCTGGTCGGCAAGATCCTCTGCTACGCCATCGTCGCCCTCGCCCTCGACCTGGTGTGGGGCTATGCCGGGCTGCTGTCGCTCGGCCACGGCCTGTTCTTCGCCCTCGGCGGCTACGCCATGGGCATGTACCTGATGCGCCAGAGCGCCGGCGACGGCCTGCCGGCCTTCATGAGCTTCCTCGCCTGGACCGAGCTGCCCTGGTACTGGTACGGCACCTCCAGCTTCCTCTGGTCGATGTGCCTGGCGGTGCTGGCGCCGGGGCTGCTGGCGCTGGTGTTCGGCTTCTTCGCCTTCCGCTCGCGGATCAAGGGGGTGTACTTCTCGATCATGACCCAGGCGCTGACCTTCGCCGGCATGCTGCTGTTCTTCCGCAACGAGACGGGCTTCGGCGGCAACAACGGTTTCACCGGTTTCTCAACCCTGCTCGGCTTCGGCATCACCGCGCCGGGCACCCGCGCGGTGCTGTTCCTCGCCACCGTGGCGCTGCTGGTGACCAGCCTGGCGCTGGGCTGGGGCCTGGCGCGAAGCAAGTTCGGCCGGGTGCTCACCGCGCTGCGCGATGCCGAGAACCGGCTGATGTTCTGCGGCTACGATCCGCGCGGCTACAAGCTCTTCGTCTGGGTGCTGTCCGCCGTGCTCTGCGGCCTGGCCGGCGCGCTCTACGTGCCGCAGGTGGGCATCATCAACCCCAGCGAGATGGCCCCGACGCAGTCCATCGAGGCCGCCGTGTGGGTCGCCCTCGGCGGGCGCGGCACGCTGATCGGCCCGCTGCTCGGCGCCGGCATCGTCAACGGCATGAAGAGCTGGTTCACCGTGGCCTTCCCGGAGTACTGGCTGTTCTTCCTCGGCGCCCTGTTCATCATCGTCACGCTGTTCCTGCCCAAAGGCGTCATCGGCCTGCTGCGCCGCAAGGGAGAACAGTGATGCACGCCACCCCCGGACACTTCATGCTCGAACCCGCCTACGACCCGAACAGCGACGCCGGTACCGGCCGCGATGCGATCGGCCTTGGTCGCGCCTCCGGCCCCGGCCTGGACGTGCGCCACGGCACCCTCCTGACCCTGGAAGACATCAACGTCAGCTTCGACGGCTTCAAGGCGCTGCGCGATCTGACCCTGTACATCGGCGTCGGCGAACTGCGCTGCATCATCGGCCCCAACGGCGCGGGCAAGACCACCCTGATGGACGTGATCACCGGCAAGACGCGCCCGGACAGCGGCCAGGCGTTCTTCGGCGAAAGCCTCGACCTGACCGAGATGAGCGAAGTGGAAATCGCCCAGGCCGGGATCGGCCGCAAGTTCCAGAAGCCCACGGTGTTCGAGGCGCTCTCGGTGTTCGAGAACCTGGAGCTGGCGCAGAACGCCGACAAGTCGGTGTGGGCCAGCCTGCGTGCGCGCCTTTCCGGCGAGCAGCGCGAGCGCATCGAGGACGTGCTCACCACGATCAAGCTGGACGCCTCGCGCCGGCGTCCGGCCGGGTTGCTTTCCCACGGGCAGAAGCAGTTCCTCGAGATCGGCATGCTGCTGGTGCAGGACCCGCAACTGCTGCTGCTCGACGAGCCGGTGGCGGGCATGACCGATGCCGAAACCGAATTCACCGCCGAGCTGTTCAAGGGCCTCGCCGGCAAGCACTCGCTGATGGTGGTGGAGCACGACATGGGCTTCGTCGGCAGCATCGCCGACCACGTCACCGTGCTGCACCAGGGCCACGTGCTCGCCGAGGGCTCGCTGGAGCAGGTGCAGGCAGACGAGCGGGTGATCGAGGTTTACCTCGGCCGCTGAGCCTTCGGTGCGCATGGCGCACCCTACGCGCGCGGCCTCCCCCGTAGGGTGCGCCGCGCGCACCGAATGGAATACCGGAGCGTGGATGACGCCGTCTTTCATCCACCGAAACAGCGCACGGTGGATCGATGAAGCGCGATCCACCCTACCGGGCTGAGCCCTGGTGCGCAGGGCGCACCCTACGCGCGCGGCGTCTCCCGTAGGGTGCGCAGCGCGCACCGAATGGAACCACCGGGCGGACGACACCGCCCTCCTTTTCAAGGACATCCACATGCTGCAAGTCGACCAACTCCACCAGTACTACGGCGGCAGCCACATCCTCCGCGGGCTGAGCTTCGAGGCGAAGATCGGCGAGGTCACCTGCCTGCTGGGGCGCAACGGGGTCGGCAAGACCACCCTGCTGAAATGCCTGATGGGCCTGATCCCGTCCCGGCAGGGCGTGGTGAACTGGAACGGAAAGCCGATCACCGGTTTCAAGACGCACCAGCGGGTCAACGCCGGCATCGCCTACGTGCCGCAGGGACGCGAGATCTTCCCGCGCCTGACGGTCGAGGAGAACCTGCTGATGGGCCTGTCGCGGTTTCCCGGCAGCGAGGCGAAGCGCGTGCCGCCGTTCATCTACGAGCTGTTCCCGGTGCTTGAGGAAATGAAGGCCCGCCGCGGCGGCGACCTCTCCGGCGGCCAGCAGCAACAGTTGGCCATCGGCCGCGCGCTCGCCAGCAAGCCAAGCCTGCTCATCCTCGACGAGCCCACCGAAGGCATCCAGCCCTCGGTGATCAAGGAGATCGGCGTGGTGATCAGGAAACTCGCCGCGCGTGGCGACATGGCGATCCTGCTGGTGGAGCAGTTCTACGACTTCGCCGCCGAGCTGGCCGACCAGTACCTGGTGATGTCGCGCGGCGAGATCGTCCAGCAGGGCCGTGGCGAAACCATGGAAGCCGATGGCGTGCGCGGGCTGGTCGCGATCTGAGTTTTCCCGTAGGTTTGTCCTGCCCGCCCGGCGCCCGGAAAGAACCCTCGCCCACGCTTCACCGCCCTCCCACACTGCAAAGAAGCGCATGAACGCAACGATCACCCCCGCCCTCTTCACCCCCAGCTGGCACGCCGAGCTGGAGCTGGGCTATACCCGCGCCGGCGACGCCACACGCCCGGTGATGCGCCGCCATGCCGGCCCGCTGCGGGTGCAGAAGCATCTGTATGCCGAAGGCCCGGAGGTCTGCCAGCACATCATCGTCCATCCGCCAGGCGGTATCGCCGGCGGCGATCGCCTGGACATCCGCGCCAGCGTCGGAGCGCACGCCTGGGCGCAGCTGACCAGCCCCGGCGCCGCCAAGTGGTACCGCGCGGCCGGCGCCGCCTACCAGGACCTGCACCTGCGGGTGGAAGCCGGCGCGACCCTGGAGTGGTTGCCGCAGGAGACCATCGTCTACTCCGGCGCCCGCGCCGAACTGAGTACGCGCATCGAGCTGCTCGGCGACGCGCGGCTGTTCTACTGGGACATGGTCGCCCTCGGCCGCCCGGCCGCCGACGAACGCTTCGCCGAAGGCCACTTCCAGGCGCGCCTGGACATCCGGCGCGACGGCCAGCCGCTCTGGCATGAACGCCAGCGCGTGAGCGGCGGCGACGGCCTGCTCGATTCGCCGATCGGCCTCGACGGCCAGCCGGTGTTCGCCACCCTGATCGTCACCGGCGAGATCGACGCCGAATTGCTCGAACGCTGCCGCGACCTGCCTTCGCGCGTGCGCGGCGACCTCACCCAACTGCCCGGCCTGATCGTTGCACGCTGCCTGGCCCACGAAGCGCTGCACGCCCGCGCCTGGCTGATCGACCTCTGGCGCCTGTTGCGCCCGGCGCTGCTCGGTCGCACGGCCGTTCCCCCTCGAATCTGGAGCACCTGATGGACCTTTCACCGCGCGAAAAAGACAAGCTGCTGATTTTCACCGCCGGGCTGGTGGCCGAACGCCGCCTGGCCCGTGGCCTGAAGCTCAATTACCCGGAAGCCATGGCGCTGATTTCCGCCGCCCTGCTCGAAGGCGCGCGCGACGGCCGCAGCGTCGCCGAGCTGATGCACTTCGGCACCACCCTGCTGAGCCGAGACCAGGTGATGGAAGGCGTGCCGGAAATGATTCCGGAAATCCAGGTGGAAGCGACCTTCCCCGACGGCACCAAACTGGTGACCGTGCACCAACCCATCGCCTGATCGAAGGACGACCGCCGTGATCATCCGCGACTCCCTCGATGCCGACCTGCCCGGCATCCGCGACATCTACAACGACGCCGTGGTCAACACCACGGCGATCTGGAACGACTACGCCGTCGACCTCGACAACCGCCGTGCCTGGCTGGCCGATCGCGCCGCCCTGGGTTTCCCGGTACTGGTCGCGGTGGACGCCGACGACAACGTCCTCGGCTACTCCAGCTATGGCACCTGGCGCGCCATCGACGGTTTCCGCCATACCGTCGAGCACTCGGTCTACGTGCGCAGCGACCAGCGCGGCCAGGGCCTGGGGCCGAAGCTGATGCAGGCGCTGATCGAGCGCGCGCGCGAATCCGGGCTGCACGTAATGGTCGCCGCCATCGAGAGCGGCAACGCCGCCTCGATCCGCCTGCACGAGCGCCTGGGATTCGTCACCACCGGGCAGATGCCGCAGGTCGGACAGAAGTTCGGCCGCTGGCTCGACCTCACCTTCATGCAACTCCTCCTTTCCCCCGCTACGGAGCAGCCCCGATGATCCCAGGCGAATACCAGATCCAGCCCGGCGAGATCGAAATCAACGCCGGCCGCCGCACCCTCAGCCTGAGCGTCGCCAACAGCGGCGACCGGCCGATCCAGGTCGGCTCGCACTTCCACTTCTTCGAGACCAACGACGCGCTGACCTTCGACCGCGCGGCCAGCCGCGGCATGCGCCTGAACATCCCGGCCGGCACCGCGGTGCGCTTCGAGCCGGGGCAGAGCCGCGAGGTCGAACTGGTCGAACTGGCCGGCCAGCGCCGCGTGTTCGGCTTCGCCGGACGGGTGATGGGCGATCTGTAAGCCGCCAAGGATTCGTAGGGTGCGCCGTGCGCACCAGAGCCAATCGCGGTGCGCACGGCGCACCCTACAGGACACCTGCTCATGAAGATTTCCCGCCAAGCCTACGCCGACATGTTCGGCCCCACCGTCGGCGACAAGGTGCGCCTGGCCGACACCGACCTGTGGATCGAAGTGGAGAAGGACTTCACCACCTACGGCGACGAAGTGAAGTTCGGCGGCGGCAAGGTGATCCGCGACGGCATGGGCCAGAGCCAGCTGTGCGCCGCCGACGTGGTCGACACGGTGATCACCAACGCGCTGATCGTCGACCACTGGGGCATCGTCAAGGCCGACGTCGGCCTCAAGGACGGCCGCATTGCCGCTATCGGCAAGGCCGGCAACCCGGACATCCAGCCCGACGTGAGCATCGCCATCGGCGGCGCCACCGAGGTCATCGCCGGCGAGGGCATGATCCTCACTGCCGGCGGCATCGACAGCCACATCCACTTCATCTGCCCGCAGCAGATCGAAGAAGCATTGATGAGCGGCACCACCACCATGATCGGCGGCGGCACCGGGCCGGCCACCGGCACCTACGCCACCACCGTGACCCCCGGCCCCTGGCACATGGCGCGCATGCTCCAGGCCGCCGACGCCTTCCCGATGAACATCGGCTTCACCGGCAAGGGCAACGTCTCGCTGCCCGAGCCGCTGATCGAGCAGGTCAAGGCCGGCGCCATCGGCCTCAAGCTGCACGAGGACTGGGGCACCACGCCGGCGGCCATCGACAACTGCCTGTCGGTCGCCGACCAGTACGACGTGCAGGTGGCGATCCACACCGACACGCTGAACGAATCCGGCTTCGTCGAAACGACCCTGGGCGCGTTCAAGGGCCGCACCATCCACACCTATCACACCGAAGGCGCTGGCGGCGGCCACGCGCCGGACATCATCAAGGCCTGCGGTTTTCCCAACGTGCTGCCCAGCTCGACCAACCCGACCCGGCCGTTCACCCGCAACACCATCGACGAGCACCTGGACATGCTGATGGTCTGCCATCACCTGGACCCGAGCATCGCCGAGGACGTCGCCTTCGCCGAAAGCCGCATCCGTCGCGAGACCATCGCCGCCGAGGACATCCTCCACGACCTCGGCGCCTTCAGCATGATCAGCTCCGACAGCCAGGCCATGGGCCGCGTCGGCGAGGTGATCACGCGCACCTGGCAGACCGCCGACAAGATGAAGAAGCAGCGCGGCGCGCTGCCCGAGGACGGCGCCGGCAACGACAACTTCCGGGTCAAGCGCTACATCGCCAAGTACACCATCAACCCGGCGATCACCCACGGCATCAGCCACGAGGTCGGCTCCATCGAGGTCGGCAAATGGGCCGACCTGATCCTCTGGCGCCCGGCGTTCTTCGGCGTCAAGCCGACGCTGATCCTCAAGGGCGGGGTCATTGCCGCCAGCCTGATGGGCGACGCCAACGCCTCGATCCCGACCCCGCAACCGGTGCACTACCGGCCGATGTTCGGCAGCTACGGCGGCTCGCTGCACGCCAGCAGCCTGACCTTCATCAGCCAGGCCGCCGCGGACGCCGGCGTACCGCAGCAACTCGGCCTGCAGAAGAAGATCGGCGTGGTCAAGGGCTGCCGCGCGGTGCAGAAGAAGGACCTGATCCATAACGACTATACGCCGAGCATCGAGGTCGACCCGCAGAACTACCAGGTCAAGGCCGACGGCCAGTTGCTCTGGTGCGAGCCGGCCGACGTGCTGCCGATGGCCCAGCGCTACTTCCTGTTCTGAGGCCCGCGACCACGACCGCCCCATGTCGGTCGTGGTCCGGCGCCGCCGCGCAATCGCTCGCCAGCCGAACGCTTGCGGCCCGTCGGGTTCTGTATCTGTGCAGGTTATTTCCTGGACCCCACGAACGGACGGAGAAAAACAATGACCCTCAAATACGCTCTCGCCGCCACCGCCCTGGCCTTTTCCGGCATCACCTTCGCTGCGCCACCCGCGATGGAGAAGGGCGGCATGCTGGTCGATGCCAAAGGCATGACCCTGTACACCTACGACAAGGACACCAAGGACATCTCCAAATGCAGTGGCCCCTGCGCGGAAAACTGGCCTCCGCTGATGGCCGATGCCGACGCCAAGCCCGATGGCCAGTGGACCCTGGCCAAACGCGAGGACGGCACCCTGCAGTGGGCCTACGCCGACAAGCCGCTGTACACCTTCGCCAAGGACAAGCCGGGTGAGATGAACGGCGATGGCAAGGGCGGCGTCTGGCACATGGCCAAACCCTGACGTCCACACCGCGCCGGGCACTTTTCGCCGGCCCGGCGCACCCATCCGCCCCCTCACGAAGCGAGCCGCCATGAGCAACCTCTACGAAATTCCCGTCACCTCCATCGATGGCACCGCGCAGACCCTCGAACCGTACAAGGGCAAGGTGCTGCTGGTGGTCAACGTTGCCTCCAAGTGCGGGCTGACGCCGCAGTACGAAGGCCTGGAAAAGCTCTACGAGAGCAAGCATGCCGCCGGCCTCGAAGTGCTCGGTTTCCCGGCCAATGACTTCCTCGGCCAGGAGCCGGGCAGCGACGAAGAGATCAAGGCGTTCTGCAGCCTGACCTACGACGTGAAATTCCCACTGTTCGCCAAGATTTCCGTGGTCGGCGATGGCCAGCACCCGCTGTACCAGGCCCTCACCCGCGCGCTGCCGGATGCCACCGGCGAAGGCCCGATGCGGGAAAAACTCAAGGGCTACGGCATCCAGGCCAATACGGTGCCGGAGGTGCAGTGGAACTTCGAGAAATTTCTCATCGGTCGCGACGGCCGCGTCGCTGCCCGTTTCGCACCCGATGTCACCGCGGACGACCCACGCCTGGTCGAAGCCGTGGAAGCGGAACTGGCGAAATCCGCCTGATCCGCACGGCGGACGAGCCAGCCTCGCCCGCCGCCATTTCTATATACACAACCACACAGCAAAGTCCGCATTGTCGGATCAACGACAATAAAGGCGGTCTTTTCCTGCATTAATAAAAATCCACTTAACCCGTAAAATCATAGACTTGAATGGAAACAGGAACGCTGGAAGCGTTCTTGCTCTGTCCGTGACGCTCAACCGGGCGCATCGGAAATTCGCTATATAGCCGCCTACCCAGGCGAGTGCGAATGGCGCCCTGCATTATCCAGAACTCGTCTACCAGCGATCCGCCACAGAGCCGGACGCGAGGCGAGCGGTGACGATGCAGGCAACGCCTCCCCCTTGCGCCCCGAGCCCACACTCACGACATCGCAACGGAGCGCCCCCATGAAGATCCAATCCCTCAGCGCAGCCATCGCCCTCGGCCTTCTGGCCCGGCACGCCACGGCCGCCGGCTTCATCGAGGACAGCAAGGCCAGCCTTGGCCTGCGCAATTTCTATTACGACCTGAACACCAAGAACACCGCGGACAACCGGGCCGAGGCCAACGAGTGGGGGCAGGGCTTCATCTTCAACTACGCCTCGGGCTTCACCGAAGGCACCGTCGGCTTCGGGCTGGACGTGGTCGGCCTGCTCGGCCTCAAGCTGGATTCGGGCGGCAACAGCCAGAACGGCGACAGCCGCCGCCCCGGCCAGCTGTTCCCGCTGGACAGCAATGGCAAGGCCGAGGACGACTTCAGCAAGGCCGGGGTGACCGCCAAGCTGCGTGTCTCCAAAACCGAAGCGCGCATCGGCACCCTGCAGCCGAAGCTGCCGGTGGTGAACTTCAACGACGGTCGCCTGCTGCCGCAGCTGTTCGACGGTGGCCAGGTCACCTCGGCCGAGATCGACAACCTGACGCTGATCGCTGGCCAGCTTGAACACACCAAGACCCGCGCGTCTTCCGACGACGTCGGCCTGCGCATCGCCGGTGCTGCCTCGGTCGGCGGCGTGCAGGCGGACTCCAACCAGTTCCGCTACGCCGGCGCCGACTACAAGGCCTCCAAGGACCTGGTGCTGCAGTACTACTACGGCAACCTGGAAGACTTCTACAAACAGCACTTCCTCGGCCTGACCCACACCTGGGCCATCGGTCCGGGCGCGCTGAAGACCGACCTGCGCTACTTCCACAGCGATTCCGACGGCAAGAACGGCAGCGTCGCCGGGCGTGCCGAAGGCTATCGCGGCCAGGGCGAAATCACCGCTGCCAACACGGTGAGCGGCACCGAGGTGGACAACGACACTTGGAGTGCCTTCCTCACCTACACCCTGGGCGGCCACGCACTGAGCGGCGGCTACCAGCAGGTCTCGGGCGACAGCGCCTTCCCGTTCCTCAACCAGGGCGACGGCTCCACCGCCTACCTGATCACCGACCGGCAGATCGGCAAGTTCCTCTCCGCCGGCGAGCGCACCTGGCTGGCGGAGTACAGCTACGACTTCGCCAAGCTCGGCGCGCCGGGGCTGAAGGCGTTCATCACCTACCTGTCGGGCGACGACATCGACGCCGTGGGCGGCGATCGCCAGGAATGGGAGCGCGATGTGCGTCTGGACTACAGCCTGCAGAGCGGCGCCCTCAAGGGCCTCGGCTTCTCCTGGCGCAACGCCTCGCTGCGCGGCAACACCACCGCCAACGACCAGGACGAAAACCGCTTCATCGTCAGCTACACCCTGACGCTGCTCTGAGCGCCCGCCGCGCTCAACGCAACTGGCTGTCCTTGCTGCCCCGGCGGTTGTAGCCGCTGTGGGCGGCCTGCTCCTTGTCGTACGCCGCCTGGCAGACCACGCACAGGCGCACGCCCGGCACCGCGGCGCGGCGCGCCTCGGGGATCTTCGCGTCGCATTCCTCGCAGTGGCTCAGGCTCTCGCCCTTCGCCAACTGGCTGCGTGCGCGCTGCACGGCATCCTCGATGGTGCTGTCGATCTGCTCCTGTACCGCTCCGTCGTTCGCCCAACCGCTGGCCATGTTCACCTCCCGCTACGGGTTGCCGGACGATGCGCGCAGCGCCTTTCGCGGCGCCGTGGCATCGGCCGAAAATCTATCTACGCTGCACAGGTCGCCTGCCAGAATGTCGCAGGCCTGCTGATTCCCTGGAACTGGAAAAGGAACGCGCGCATGAACCTGAAGTACCTTCTCGCCGCTACGGCCCTGACGTTTTCCGGCGCCCTCCTGGCAGATGCGCCCGCCGCGATAAAGGACGGCATGCTGGTCGATGACAGCGGCATGACCCTCTACACCTACGACAAGGATTCCCACGGGAAATCCGTCTGCGTCGACAAGTGCGTGGAAAACTGGCCGCCCCTGCAGGCGGACATGGAAGCGGAAGCGGGCGGCGACTGGACGGCGATCGAGCGCAGCGACGGGACCATGCAGTGGGCCTACAAGGGCCGCCCGCTGTATACCTTCATGCAGGACAACGCGCCGGGCGACATGAATGGCGAGGGAAAGGGCGGGGTCTGGCACATGGCCAAACCCTGACGCTCAGTGGCGTTTGCCGGACCTGTTGGGGTCGTTGGTCATGGGGCCCAGGCCGGTCGCCCGGTTGCCGCTGACGTAGGGCCGCTTCTGCGCCACGTTGCCGGACTTCTCATCCGTGTACGGCGCTGGGTTGACGTTGCCGTTTGACTGTTCCTGCGACTGCGAGGGCTGGGCAGCATTACCGGTATCGCGATTGCCGTCGCGTTCGTGAGGCGTCGTTCGCGGGTTGGACATGTGAACCTCCGGCACCGAAGTGCCCGTCGCGGCGCGAAGGGCGCCACCTGCGAACATCGGAACCCGGCCACGCCCAATCGTGCGTCTCGCCCAGGCAATTCCCTCGAACCCGCCCGCGCTGGCGGTTATCCGCCAGAGGCGTGGCGTGCTTCCGCCAGGGCCATGCGCGGAAAAGCGTCGACCTACTCCTTGACGTCCATGTACTCGCGAGCCCAGATGCGGTACTCGTCCGGATGCGTGTACTTGTTCGACAGGGCCGAGGCCGAGAGGTCGCTGGCATCGATCTGGCGCTGCTCGCGCAGGCAGTCGTAGGTCGCCTTGATGGCGGCGAAGTAGGCCGCATGGCCGTTGACCACGATACGCACGCCCAGCTCCGCCAGGCGCTTGCGGTCGCGCAGCTCGGGGTTGTCGTAGGTGACCAGCATCAGCGGCACGCTGAGGTGCTCGGAAACCTGCTGCAGGTGCGCGAAGTCGCGAATCCCGACCATGCAGATGCCGTCCGCGCCGGCCGCCTGGTAGGCCTGCACGCGGGCGATCAGTTCGTCGTTGTCGAGCACGCCGGCGTTGGTCCGGGCAATGATGCTCAGCGCCGGGTCGATGCGCGCCTCGATGGCCGCGCGGATCTTGCCGACGCCCTCCTGCACCGAGATCAGGTCGGTGGACTTGTGCCCGAACTGCGCGGGCAGGAGAGTATCTTCGAGGGTCAGCGCGGCGATTCCGGCGCGCTCCAGCTCGGTCACCGTGCGCATCACGTTGAGCGCGTTGCCGTAGCCGTGGTCGGCGTCGGCGATCACCGGCAGGCGGGCGACCCGGCCGATGCGCACCGCCTGCTCGACGAACTCGCTGAGGGTTATCAGGGCGAAGTCCGGTGCCGCCAGCACCTGCAACGAGGCCACCGAGCCGCCCAGGATGCCAACCTCGAAGCCGAGGTCGGCGGCGATGCGCGCCGACATGGGATCGAAGGTGGACGCCGTGCTGTAGCAGGAATCCGATTCCAGCAGCGCGCGGAATGCCGCGCGTAAATCGTGGTGAGAGGTTCTTTGCATGGGTTCAAGGCCAGTTCGGGATCTAGTTATCAATCGGCCCCACTTTATCAAAAGCGGGTTTGCTCCACGTCGCACGGGCAATCCCGCAGGGGCGCAGTGCCGATCGAGCGCGGCCAGCGCGCGGTTCAGGCAATTTGCATGCACGAATCTTACCGTGTCATTCGGTCGCAGTGGCGAGCGTGGCAGACGACCCAGGTCAGTTTGCCAGCTTCGCACCAGCCGTTATGATGCCGGCCGCCCGACAGGCGGTCCCGCCGCCCTGCCCGCGGCGCGCCGTACCGCTCAGGGAGTGATACGACGAATACTTTGTCACATAGAGGACGGGGTCGCCGCTGGCAGCTTTCCGCCCAACCGGCGATCATCGGAACCCGACCACAGCCTACCGAGCAGATGACTAAAGCGTACGCCGCCTCCCCCACCGAAGCGCCTGTATCCGACCGCAGCGTCGTCCAGGTCAGCCATACCGTCGAGGCCGACAGCCAGGCATACTCGCCGGCGGCCCGAGCGTGTCGCCTGCACGAACCCGCCCTGCGCCCGGCATCGGGATCTGGAAAACAATAATGATGAAAAAGAAGAGCGATCTGATCTGGACCCTCGTCGGCCTCGGCGCCGTCGTGCTGTCCTGCTATCTGCTCTACCACGAAGTGCGCAACATCTCGCTGGACGAGATCGCCGAGAGCCTCAAGGCGATTTCCGGGCACAACTGGGCGATGGCCGCCGCGGCAACCCTCGGCGCCTACTGCGCGCTGGCCTGGTACGACCGCATCGCCGTCGCCCACCTGGGCAAGCACATTTCCTGGTGGTTCATCACGCTCTGCTCGTTCACCACCTACGCCCTGGCGCATAACATCGGCGCTTCGGTATTTTCCGGCGCCTTGGTGCGCTATCGGGCCTACCGCAGCAAGAACCTGTCGGCCCAGGAAATCGGCATCCTGATCGTCTTCTGCTCGTTCACCTTCATCCTCGGGGCGATCCTCGCCGGCGGCTGCGTGCTGATCGCCCGGCCGCAACTGATCGACCGCGTCACCGACGTCACACCCTGGTTCTCGGTGGTCATCGGCCTGTTCCTGCTGGCGCTGGTGGCGCTCTACGTGCTCGGCTCCTGGCGCCAGTTCAAGCCGTGGACCTACGGCAAGTTGCGCCTGGAATACCCCCGACTGGGCATCGTCTTCCGCCAGTTGCTGGCCGGCCCGCTGGAGCTGGCATGCGCCGCGGCGATCATCTATTTCGCCCTGCCGGAAGCCAATAACCCGGGCTATCTGGTGGTGCTCGGGGTGTTCCTCGCGTCCTTCTCGCTGGCGCTGCTCTCGCATGCGCCGGGCGGACTGGGCGTGCTCGAAGTGACCTTCCTCGCGGCGATGCCGGAGCTGCCGAAGGCCGACGTGCTGGCCGCGCTGATCGTTTTCCGCGGTCTCTACCTGCTGCTGCCGTTCGCCCTCTCGCTGTTCATCGTGCTGGGTTTCGAGTGGTCGCAATGGCGGCAGAAACGCCAGGCCGACGCCGCGCCCTGACGGCATGAGCCCGATTCCCTCCGGGCGATAACCGGGGGAAGCATTCGGCGCCGCTCTCGCATACACTGCGCGGCCGTTTTTTCCCGGTGAGCGCGCCCATGACCTTCTCAACTCCGGCCCGTGCCTGTGGCATCGACTTTGGCACCTCCAACTCCACCGTCGGCTGGCTGCGCCCCGGCGAGGAGTCGCTGATCGCCCTGGAGGACGGCAAGATCACCCTGCCGTCGGTGGTCTTCTTCAACTTCGAGGAGCGCCGCCCGGTGTTCGGGCGCCTGGCCCTGCACGAATACCTCGAAGGTTACGAAGGCCGACTGATGCGCTCGCTGAAGAGCCTGCTGGGCTCCAAGCTGCTGAAGAGCGAAACCGCCGTGCTCGGCAGCGCACTGCCCTTTGAATCGATCCTCGGGCTGTTTCTCGGCCAGCTCAAGCACCGCGCCGAAGCCCATGCCGGGCGCGAATTCGAGCAGGTGGTGCTGGGCCGTCCGGTGTACTTCGTCGATGACGACCCCGAAGCCGACAAGGACGCCGAGGACACCCTGGTGCGGGTGGCGCACACCCTGGGCTTCAACGATGTGTCCTTCCAGTACGAACCGATCGCCGCGGCCTTCGACTACGAATCCGCCATCGAGCGCGAGGAGCTGGTGCTGATCGTCGACATCGGTGGCGGTACCTCGGACTTCTCGCTGGTGCGGCTGTCGCCCGAGCGCCGCCAGGTCGCCGACCGGCAGAGCGACATCCTCGCCACCGGCGGCGTGCACATCGGCGGGACCGACTTCGACAAGCAGTTGAGCCTGCGTGGGGTGATGCCGCTGTTCGGCTATGGCAGCCGGATGAAGAGCGACGCGCCGATGCCCACCAGCGTGCACCTCAACCTGGCCACCTGGCATACGATCAACGCGGTCTATGCACAGAAATCGCAGCTGGCGCTGCAGAGCATGCGCTACGACGTGGCCGATCCGACCGGCATCGATCGCCTGATGCGCCTGATTGCGCTGCGTGCCGGCCACTGGCTGGCGATGCAGGTGGAGGAAAGCAAGATCGCCCTGACCGATGCGGCAGAGCACCGCATCGATCTGGGACGGATCGAGGAAAACCTGACCGCGGACTTCGACCGGCCGCTGTTCGAACAGGCCATCGACCCGCTGCTCGAGCGCGTGCGCGGCAGCGTCGGCGAGCTGCTGCGCCGCGCGCAGGTGGGTGTGGAGCAGGTCGATACAGTGTTCTTCACCGGCGGTTCGAGCGGTATCCCGGCATTGCGTCGCAGCGTGGCGGCGCTGTTGCCGAACGCCCGTCACGTGGAGGGCAACACCTTCGGCAGCATTGGCAGCGGTCTCGCCATTGAGGCGAAGAAGCGCTACGGCTGATTGACCGGCTCAGTCCAGCGGCTGGATGCTGACGTCGCTGATGCCCACCACCGGCGCCAACTCGACCAGTTCCTCGAGGACCAGATCGTCGTTCACCGCCAGGTTGTTCTTGCGTGCGAGTTCCTTCACCGCATCGATGATCGGAATATCGAGGTCTTCGATGACATCGGTGTGCGGTTCGCCCTGCAGGGTGTAGTGGATCTCGTAGTGCTCGCTCATGGCGCAATCCTCCGGGTCTACACAGGGTTGATCCCAGCGCGCCGGGGATTGTTCTGGATCTCCGCCGAGCGGTAGTGGCACCGCGCCCATCCTGCGGGAGGACGGCGCGCGGCGCGCGGGTCAGAGGATCGGCTTGCCGCCGGTGACGCCGATCCGGGTGCCGGAAATGTAGCTGGATTCGTCGGAGGCGAGCATGACGAATGCCGGCGCCACTTCCACCGGTTGCCCCGGACGCCCCATCGGGGTTTCGCTGCCGAAGCTCTTCACGTCGTCCTCGGGCATGGTCGAGACGATCAGCGGCGTCCAGACTGGGCCGGGCGCGACGCTATTGGCGCGGATGCCCTTCTCGGCGAGCAGCTGGGCGAGGCCCGCCGTGAAATTGGCGATGGCGCCCTTGGTCGCGGCATAGGCCAGCAGCGTCGGCTTCGGCATGTCCGAGTTGACCGAGGTGGTGTTGATGATCGAGCCGCCCTTGGGCATGTGCGGCACCGCTGCCTTGACGATGCGAAACATCGCCGTGATGTTCACGTCGAAGGTGTGCACCCATTCCTCGTCGGGAATCTCGTCGAGCGAGGCGCGGCTCATCTGGAACGCGGCATTGTTCACCAGCACGTCGATCTTGCCGAACTCGGCGACCGTCTTCTCCACCAGTTGCAGACACAGCTCGCCGTCGGCGAGGTCGCCCGGCAGCAGCAGCGCCTTGCGCCCTGCCTGCTCGACCAGACGCGCGGTGTCCTTGGCATCCTCGTGCTCATCCAGGTAGGCGATGGCGACGTTGGCCCCCTCGCGGGCGAAGGCGATCGCCACGGCGCGGCCGATGCCGCTGTCGGCGCCGGTGATCAGCGCCGTCTTGCCCATCAGCCGGCCGGAACCCTGGTAGCTGTCCTCGCCGCAGTCCGGCAGCGGATTCATGCGGTCCTGGCTGCCGGGGTTCTGCTGCGGCTGGCTGGCGAAGGGCGGAGTCGGATAATCGGTCATGGAAAGCTCCTGTCATTGGGGATACACCCATTAACGACAGGAGCGTTTTTGCCGCAGTTCAGCCAAACCGGCGGGCGGTAGCAGAGCGCGGGCCGTCAGCAGCCGGCTTCACGCAGACGCGCCGCATGCTCGAGATACAACCCGACAGGATTCACGCCGTCCGGTACGCGGCCGGAGAACTGGTTGATCAGGTCGAGGTGGTCCATGGGGTAATCCGAGCGGATCACCTGGCCCAGGTGGGCACTGAAACGCCCGACGAATCCGTCGTTCTGCCCGGCCTCGCGGACGAAGGTACGCGACAACGTCCGGCACATCGCCTGGCTCGGATCAAGACGGTTGCGGCCGCGGTCGGTGACGCCCGGCTGCAGCGTGCCGGCCCAGGAGTAGTAGCGCACGCCGTCCACTTCGTAGTCCCCCTCGCCGCCCCACACCGTGGGCACGCCCTGGGGAAAGCGCTGGTTGAACGACTGCATGCCGGCGCAGGTGAGCGCGCGGTGCGAGGCAATGCCGTCGAGCGGCAGATGCAGGCTGTACTCGTGGCTCTCGAACAGCTCCAGCATTCGCGCCACGCCATGCGCCGCGCGCGCCGCGAACTTCTCCCGACGACCGTTATGCGGCAGTTTCTGCACCAGATAGTCGGCCAGTTCCGAGCCCTGGTTCGGCCCGCCGACGCTGGTCACCGAGGCGACCCACTGCGGCCTGAGCGCCGCCGCGTAGCGCACCGTCAGCGCGCCCTGGCTGTGGCCGATCAGGTTGACCTTCTGCGCGCCGGTGGCGGCGAGGATCTCGTCGATGCGTTCGAGCAGTTGTTCGCCACGCACCTCGTTGCCGTTGAGCGACGACACCTTGGGGGTGAAAACTCGAGCGCCCTGCTCACGCAGCGCGGAATCGATGCCGTACCAGTAAGGCCGCCCGGCCAGGCGAACGAAGCCGAGCAGACCATGCACGAGAACGAGGGGATAGCGGGTGTGCGCGTCAGGCGGCATGTGCGGACTCCTGTCGGCAGCGGCGACGCCGGTCGACGCCGCCGCGAAGGATCAGAACAACAGCTTGAAGAACGCGATCACGACGATCAGGCCGATGAGAAAGATGATGCCGACTGTACTACCAAGAAACTTCAACATGCGCAGGATTCCTTTTCTGGGGTTCACTTTTGTGACCCCGGCGGCCGCGCGTAGGTTCGCCCGAATGCGGCAGAGGCGCCGCGCGAGTGCGGATCAAACCAAGCGGCGAACTACCGGCGAAGGTCATCGCTCCAAGCTCTGTCAGACACACATCATCCGCACAGGAATAATCCGCATGATCAAGCAGAGCCTCGCCCTCGCCGCTGTTGTCGCCACCCTCGGCGGCTGCGCCACCAACCCGGAAAACCCGGTCGACTACGTCACCTACCGTCACGAGCCTCTGGTCGAGCAGGTCAAGATCGGCATGACCAAGGAGCAGGCCCTCGCCCTCGGCGGTCCGGCATCCAGCGAAATGGGCCGCACCGTGTATCCGGGCAGCTGCAACAACTACGTACTCAACCACGACGGCAAGGAACAGCCCTACTACGTCGCCTTCGACGCCAACGACCGTGTCCAGGACAAGGGCTTCCTGACCTGCAAGGAAATGGAAACCAACGAGCGCACCAAGCACAAGTTGTAAGCCAGCCCGCCGCCATCGCCCGATGGCGGCGTTCCTCCCGGACCGCGCCCTGCCGTCTGTCCAGCGATCCGAAACTTCGCCCCAGGCACCAGTCGAATCTCCTGAACACCCATGAATTCAGGAGAACCGTCATGCCCCGTGGCGATAAATCCGAATACAGCGAAAAGCAAAAGCGCAAGGCCGAGCACATCGAGCAGAGCTACGAGCAACGTGGCCTGTCCAACGACGAAGCCGAGGCGCGAGCCTGGGCCACGGTGAACAAGCAGTCCGGCGGTGGCGAGAAAAAAGGCGGCTCCGGCCAGCGCAAGAGCGAAACCGCCAAGCGCGCCGACCGCAAGGACTCCGCCCAGCGTGCCGCCGCCGCGCGCAAGGGCAAGCCGGCCAATCGAGGTTCGGCAAAGTCGCGCTCGCGTAGCGGCAGCACTTCCCTTACCGAGATGACCCGCGACGAACTGATGAAGCGTGCCCGCGAGCGCGACGTGCGCGGACGTTCGAGGATGCGCAAGGCGGAGCTGATCCGCGCCCTCAGCTGAATCTGGAGACTGCCATGACCCCCGACTCGCCCCGCGACAGACCGGACCCGACCCAGCCGAAAGTCACCCCGGACAACGCCCACAACCCGTTGCCGCCGATGCCCGCGCACCAGGACGTACCGCAGAAACCGGCGCCGCAGCCGGAGAACGAAGCCGATCTTGAGCGCGAGCAGCCCGGCAACTGGCGTTGAAGCCAGACGGCTCGACGGTGCGAAACCTTTGGCACCGTCTAACACTCACAACAGGGTCGCCTGGGCCATCCTGCCGTCAGAGCAGGAGCGTCAGGCCGTGATCCACGCCTAGGAGATTCCTGATGAGCTACGTACAACTGAGTGACAAGAACACCCTGCGCGAACGCGCCCGCCAGCACGTCGAAAACGGTGCGGTGACCGAGAGCTACAGCGCCGACAAAGACGTCGTGCTCAAGCTGCTCAACGATTCGCTGGCCACCGAGCTGGTCTGCTACCTGCGCTACAAGCGCCACTACTACATGGCGACCGGCCTGCGGGCGAGCGTCGCCGCCGATGAATTCCTCGAGCACGCCGGGCAGGAGCAGGAACATGCCGACCGCCTGGCCGAACGCATCGTCCAGCTGGGCGGCGAACCGGACTTCAACCCCGACAGCCTGACCGAGCGCTCCCACGCCGAATACACCGAGGGCAACGGCCTGCGCGACATGGTCTTCGAGAATCTGGTCGCCGAGCGCATCGCCATCGACAGCTACAAGGAAATCGTCCAGTACCTGGGCGACAAGGACCCGACCACCCGGCGCATCTTCGAGGACATCCTCGCCCAGGAAGAGGAACACGCCGACGACCTGGCCGGGCTGCTCGACGGGATGAACTGACCCAGCGGGTGAAAGGTCCGAGCCTGCGATCCGCCAAGGCCGCCAGGTGCTTTGCCAGATGCAGGGTGGATGACGCTTTTTCCGTCCACCGTTACCGCGCCGGGTGGATCGGTGAAGCGCGATCCACCCTACTATCCGCCGCCGGCGCCGGGAGCCTTGCCAGATGTAGGGTGGATGACGTTTTTTTCATCCACCGTCACTGCGCGCACTGCGCGCGGGATCGATGAAGCGCGATCCACCCTACGGTCCTACACATCGGGGGTCGGCAGGCGGCAGATAGGTGAGCCGGCGCGGTCACCCTACCGTCTCGCCTTCCACACTTAACATCCCCGTTCCCCCGAGCACCCGCAGCCGATTGGCCTGTGGGTTGCGCAGCAGGTATTCCGCTACCTTCGGCTCCAGTTGCGTCCGCACGCGGCGCGCCAGGTCGCGGGCACCGAAACGGCGGTCGTGACCGGCGCAGAGCAGCGCAGCGGCCGCGTCATCCACCTTAAGCTGGCGCCCGTGCCGGCCCAGGCGCTGGTTGAGCTTGTCCAGTTCGATGGCCAGCAGGTCCGGCAGGCGCTCGCCACCGAGGCGCTCGAAAGCGAGAAGGCGGTCGATGCGGTTGAGGAATTCCGGCTCGAAGTGCCGGTGCAGAGCCGCCTCGACGATTGCCTTCTCGCGCCCCGGCCGCGGTTGCAGGCGCAGCCAGCGGCGCCAGCCCCGCTCGAAACCGGCACGGTAGTGCCAGGCCTCCTGGGCGCCGATGTTGCTGGTCATGAAGATCAAGCTGTTGCGGAAATCGATGCGCCGGCTGCCTGAGCTGAGCACCAGCTGGCCACTGTCGAGCACGTTGAGCAGGCTGCGGATCACCTCGCGGCTGGCCTTTTCCAGTTCGTCGAAGAGCACGATGCCGGGCCGGCTGAAGCTGCCCTGGATCGCCTCGATGTCGAACAGCGTGGTGCCTTCCTTGCTGCCGACGTAGCCCGGCGGCGCGCCGGTCAGTGCGGCGGCGTAGTGCTCCTGGGCCAGGGTGTTCATGTCGATGCGGCAGAAGGCGTCGGCCTTGCCGTGTATCGCCTGGGCCAGCAGGCGGACGATCTCGGTCTTGCCGACGCCGGTGGGGCCCATGAACAGGTTCACGGACAACGGCCGCTCGCGCTCGCCGATGTCCGCCTTGACCACCGCCAGCAGCGATTCCACCGCCGCCAGCGCCGCCTCCTGCCCGACGATCCGTTCTCGCAGCAGCGCCATCACCTGCGCCGGCTCGAAGAGAAAGCGCGATTGCAGGCGATCTGCCGCCGGCGACGGCGCCTCGGCCAGTTGCCCGCGATTGTGCTCGACGAGGTCATTGATGAAGGGCATGCCAGGGCTCCGGATCGGCGGTGTGGGGTGGGCTGCGTCGCGGCGCCCATGCGGTTCGTAGGGTGCGCCGTGCGCACCGACCGATGCTGCGGTGCGCATGGCGCACCCTACGTCCATGTACGTCCGCGCCTTCGGCAGTTTGTAGGGTGCGCCGTGCGCACCGGCCGGTGTTGCGGTGCGCATGGCGCACCCTACGTCCACGTACGTCGCGCCTTCGGCAATTTGTAGGATGCGCGGCAGCGGCATCAGCCGGCGGTCTTTTCCTTGCCGCCGTGCGGCAGTTCGCCGACTGGGCAATCGGCGACGCCGATGCTGCGGCGGGTGAGTTTTTCCACGTCGTCGCGGGCCTTTTCGGCGTCCATCACCCAGGTGCGGTAGAACTCGAACGGGCAGTCGGCGACGCCGCGGTCGCCATCGCCGGAGTTGTACACGCCGGTGTAGCCGCGGTGCAGCAGCTTGAACAGGTGGTTCTGCGACTGGTCGTTGGCGCGCGCGTCGCGAATCTGCGAGATCGACAGCTGGGCGTACTGGATGCCCATTTCCTCCTCGCCGCACTCGCCGAGGGTGCGCCCGTCGAAGCCGATGATCGCCGAATGGCCGAAGTAGCTGTACACGCCGTCGAAGCCGGCGGCGTTGGCCACAGCGACGTAGCAGTTGTTGGCCCAGGCCATGGTTTTGGACATCAGCACCTGCTGCTCCTTGGCCGGGTACATGTAGCCCTGGCAGCGCACGATCAGCTCGGCGCCCTTCATCGCGCAGTCGCGCCAGATCTCCGGGTAGTTGCCGTCGTCGCAGATGATCAGGCTGATCTTCATGCCCTTCGGGCCTTCGCTGACGTAGGTGCGGTCGCCCGGATACCAGCCTTCAATGGGACACCAGGGGATGCACTTGCGGTACTTCTGCACGATCTCGCCCGCATCGTTGATCAGGACGAGGGTGTTGTACGGCGCCTTCTCCGGCGACTCGTTGCGCTCGCCGGTGAGCGAGAAGATGCCCCAGGTTTTTGCCTCGCGGCAGGCGGCGGAGAAGATCGCCGTTTCCTCGCCGGGGATGGTCGCCGCGGTGGCCATCATCTCGTCGCGGTCGTACATGATCCCCATGGTGCTGTATTCGGGGAACACCACCAGGTCCATGCCCGGCAGGCCGAGCTTCATGCCCTTGATCATCTCGGCGATCCTGCGCGCGTTGTCGAGGACTTCGGCCTTGCTGTGCAGGCGCGGCATCTTGTAGTTGACGACGGCGACACCGACGGTGTCCGGGCTGCTGGAAATATCACCGTGACGCATGGGGCTCTCCTCGGATTTCGGGCGCGTTGAGATCGCGGGGTGGTTGGTGGGCTGAAGCCCAGGCTACGGAAGGCCCGGACGCAGCGATCCAGGCGCAGCCTCAGTGGCTGATCATCCACGGCCGTCCCGCCGGCTTGCCCTTGAGGGCGTGGGGGTTGGCCTTGGTCGGCAGGTTCGGCTTGCTCGGCGCGCAGCAGCTGCAGCCGGCCGCGTGTTTGCGCTTACTGGCGTACTCGGCGACGGTCTGCGGCGCATGGGCGGCGCGCTCGTTGGTCTCGATGGCGGCGCGGGTGTTGCCGGCCATGGTCGCCAGCCGCGGCGCGGAGAGGATCACCCTTCGGCTTTCGCCGGCGCAGTAGGGGCACGCGCAGGGCTGGTCGCGCTCGGCCATCGGCCGCAGCATGGTGAAGTCGCCGCATTCGGCGCAGTCGTATTCGTAGATCGGCATGCTCACCTCGGGGGTTCGGGAAGCGCGCAGCGCCCCTTTGCCAATGCGGGTGTCCGCCACCCGGACCGCCCTGGCCGCCGTCCAAAGCACCAGGCCGGTCCGGGCGGAGAACTCATTTGTCCAGGGCGATCGGCAGGTCGATGCTGCCATCGAGGTGCTTGATCGGGCCGGACGCGCTCGGGTTGATGTCGAATTCGAAGATTTCCGTGGGCAGCCACAGCGTCGCGCAGGCGTTGGGGATGTCCACCACGCCGCTGATGTGCCCCTGCACCGGCGCCGAGCCGAGCAGCGAGTAGCCCTGGGCCGGCGAGTAGCCGAACTTGGTCAGGTAGTTGATGGCGTTGAGGCAGGCCTGCTTGTACGCCAGGTTGACGTCCAGGTAGTGCTGCTTGCCGGCCTCGTCTACCGAGATGCCTTCGAAGATCAGGTAGTTGTTGTAGGTGGGCACGATCGGGCTGGGCTTGAAGATCGGGTTCTTGATCCCGTACTTGGCCATGCCGCCCTTGATCAGCTCGACCTTCATGTGCACCCAGCCGGCCATTTCGATGGCGCCGCAGAAGGTGATCTCGCCGTCGCCCTGGCTGAAGTGCAGGTCGCCCACCGACAGGCCGGCGCCGTCGACGTAGACCGGGAAGAAGATCTTCGAGCCGCGCGACAGGTCCTTGATGTCGCAGTTGCCGCCGTGTTCGCGCGGCGGCACGGTGCGCGCACCGGTCAGCGCGGCCTTGTCGCGGGCCTCGCCGGTGAGCTTGCCCATGTGCGCGGTGGCGGCCAGCGGCGGGTTGGCCAGCGGCGGTACGCGGGTCGGGTTGGTGTCGATCAGCTCCTGCTCGCGCTTGTTCCAGTCGGCGAGCATCTTGTGGTCCGGCAGGCAGCCGATCAGGCCGGGGTGGATCAGGCCGGCGAAGTTCACGCCCGGAATGTGCCGCGAGCTGGTGAACATGCCCTTGAAGTCCCAGATCGACTTCTGCGCGTGGGGGAAGTGATCGGTGAGGAAACCGCCGCCGTTCTGCTGCGAGAAGAAGCCGTTGAAGCCCCAGAGCGAATCCTGCCGCGCGCCGATGTCGAGCAGGTCGACCACCAGCAGGTCACCCGGCTCGGCGCCCTGCACGCCCACCGGGCCTGACAGGTAGTGCACGGTGGACAGGTCGACGTCGCGCACGTCGCTGGCGTCGTCGTCGTTCTTGATCGCGCCGGCGGTCCAGTCGTAGGTTTCGAGGATGAAGTCGTCACCCGGCTTGACCCAGCAGGCCATCGGGATGTCCGGATGCCAGCGGTTGTGGATCTGCTCGTTGTCGGTGGCGGCCTGATTGAGGTCGACCTTGATCAGCGTTTCGGTCATGACAAAGCTCCTGGGACCTTGAGGGTTTCGGCGCAGCGGCCGGGTCGGGAGCTAGTCTTGATTCAGCAGGCGATGCGGGAAATACGTCGGATGACGTAGGCGCGAGCGGCACGTGCCAACGGCCTGAAAACGCCACGCGCAGGCCATTTTCGTGCGCCGGGCGCGGGGCCGCAAAGCCGCGCGGCATGCGGCGTTCAGGCCTCGCCGGCGCGCTTCAGCGCCTCGATCAGATCGACCTTGTTCATCCGCGAACGGCCGGCGATGTTGCGCTCGGCGGCGCGCCTGAGCAGCTCGGGTTTGGCCAGGCGGCCCAGCGAGGGCGCGCGCTCGGCGGCGGTCTTGCGCGCGATGTCTTCCGGCTGCGCGGAATGCTGCTGGCCGCGACGACTGTCGGCGCGTTTCTTGCGCGAGGTGCGCGCGTACTCGGCGCGGCTTAGCGACGCACGGGCACGCTCGGGCAGGTAACGCTCGCCGGTCTCGCCGGAGGGCTTGCCCGAGCGCGTGCCCCAGTCCTCCTCGGTCCAGTGCGCGAGGGCGTTGTCGGCCGGCTTGTCGCCGAGGTAACCGCCGCCCTCGCGCTGGTATTCGCGCACCGCCAACTGGGCCTTGCGCGCGGACCACTGGCCGGGCTTGCCACCCTTGTCGCCGGCGGTGACACGCTGTTTGACGGTTTCCCACAGTGCCGGATCGGTTTTCTTCGCGGTACCGGACATGGCGCTTTCCTCCACGCTCTACCTGTGAAGGAAAGACCCCTGCGGCCTACGCGATGTTCTGCGTCCGGGACGAGCGGGCGTCGGCCGGACAGCCAGAGGCCGTAACAGGCTCAGACCGAGAGGTAGCGGCTGATGGTCTGCTCATCCACCTTGTCGCGGGTTTCCTCGACGACGAACTTGCCCTTCTCGATCACCAGGAAGCGGTCGGCGATCTCCATGGTGAAGGACAGCACCTGCTCGGAGACGACGATGGTCAGGTCGCGCAGGTTGCGGATCTCCTTCAGCTTGTGGGCGATGTCCTTGATGATCGACGGCTGGATGCCTTCGGTGGGTTCGTCGAGCAGCAGCACCTTGGGGTTGGTGGCCAGCGCACGGGCGATGGCCAGCTGTTGCTGCTGGCCGCCGGAGAGGTTGCCGCCCTTGCGCGAACGCATCTCGTGGAGCACCGGGAACAGCGCGTAGAGGTCGTCCGGCACCTTGCCCCTGGCCGACGCCGGCAGGCCGGTCTGGATGTTCTCCAGCACGCTCATGTGGGAAAAGATCATCCGCCCCTGGGGCACGTAGGCGATGCCACGCTCGACACGCTGGTGGGTTTCCAGCGCGGAGATGTCGGCGCCGTCGACGCTGATCTGCCCGCCCCATTGCGGCAGCACGCCCATCAGGCTCTTGAACAGGGTGGTCTTGCCCATGCCGTTGCGGCCCATGACCGCGACGATCTCTTTTTTCGCCACGGTCAGGTTCAACTCGTGGAGGATCTGGCTCTGGCCGTAGCCGGAAACGAGGTTGCTGATCTGGAACATGTGTGTCACTCCAACGTAGGGTGCGCCACGCGCACCATTGCGTATGTGTAGGAGCCAGCTTGCTGGCGATCCGCGGACCGTCAGTAGATCGATCGCCGCTGACTCTTCGGTGCGCGCGGCGCCCTCTACAAAGCCGGTATCCCGGCCTCAGATCACCTTCGGATTGCTCTGCACCAACGCCATGCCGCCGTAGGGTGCGCCATGCGCACCGCTGGCCACGACGTGGCGGACTCTTCGGTGCGCACGGCGCACCCTACAAAAGCCTGCATCGCGGGTCTCAATGCCCCAGGTACACCTCGATCACCTTCGGGTTGCTCTGCACGGACTCCATGCTGCCCTCGGCCAGCACCTTGCCCTGGTGCAGCACGGTGACCTTGTGGGCGATGCTCTTGACGAACTCCATGTCGTGCTCGATGACCAGCACCGAACGCCCCTGGCTGATGCGGTTGAGCAACTCGGCGGTCTGCACGCGCTCGCTGACGCTCATTCCGGCCACCGGCTCGTCGAGCATCAGCAACTCCGGGCCCTGCATCAGCAGCATGCCGATCTCCAGCCACTGCTTCTGGCCGTGGGAGAGCAGGTCGGCCTGCTTGTCGAGGAAGTCGCTGAGGAAGATTTCCCCGGCGACCTCCTCGACCCGCGCGATGACCTCGGGCGAGCGCTTGAAGAACAGCGCGCCGAACACCTTGCGCCCGCTCGGGTAGGACATTTCCAGGTTCTCGAACACCGTCAGGTTCTCGTAGATCGACGGGTTCTGGAACTTGCGCCCGACCCCGGCGCGGACGATGTCGAACTCCTTCATCCTGGTCAGCTCGCGGCCGTCGAACTCGATGCTGCCGGAGGTCGCCCTGGTCTTGCCGCAGATGAGGTCGAGCACCGTGGTCTTGCCGGCGCCGTTGGGGCCGATCACCACGTGCACTTCGTTGCGGTCGACGTAGAGGTTGAGGTCGTTGACCGCCTTGAAGCCGTCGAAGGACACGGTCAGCCCCTCGATGGCGAGGACCGGTTTGGCGGCCTGGAATCCTGCTGGGCTGTTCATGGCGCGGTCTCCAGTTCACGGGCGGGCGAGGCGGCGGGCGGCTTGGCGGCGAACACGCGAACCTTGGGCGGCGGCACGCCGAACAGCTGCTTGCCGAGCGGGAAGCGCGCGATCCATTTGCGCCCGTGGCTTTCCCAGAGGCCGGCGATGCCGTTGGGGAAGTACATGACCACGACGATGAAGAGGCCGCCCATCAGGTACAGCCACAGCTCGGGGAAGCTCTCGGAGAAGTAGGTCTTGCCGAAGCTCACCAGCAGCGTGCCGTACACCGCGCCGAGCAGCGACATGCGCCCGCCCACCGCGGCGAAGATGACCATCTCGATCGACGGCACGATGCCGACGAAGCTCGGCGACATGAAGCCGACCTGCAGGGCGAACATCGCCCCGCCGATGGCCGAGAAGGCCGCCGCCAGGCAGAACACGAAGATCTTGAAGCTGGCCACGTCATAGCCGGAGAAGCGCACACGTTCCTCCTTGTCGCGCATCGCCATCAGCAGGCGGCCGAGCTTGGAGGTCAGCACGAAGCGGCCGATGAGGATGCAGCCCAGCAGCAGGAAGGCGTTGACGAAGTAGAGGATGACCTTCGCCGAGTTGTCGCGGATGTCCCAGCCGAGCAGCGTCTTCAGGTCAGTGATGCCGTTGACGCCGCCGGTGAGGCCCTGCTGGCCGATGATCAGGATGGTCAGGATGGCCGCGATGGCCTGGGTGACGATGGAGAAGTACACGTCGCCGACGCGGCGCTTGAACATGGCGATGCCGATGATCAGCGCCAGCAGTACGGGCACCGCGACCACCGCGACCAGGGTGAAGCCGAAGCTGTGGAACGGCTGCCACATCATCGGCAGCTCGGTCAGCTGGTTCCAGTCCATGAAATCCGGGATGCCGGGGGTGGACTGGATCTTGGTGCTCTCCGGGTCGGACGCCTCCAGCTTGAGGAACATCGCCATGCAGTAGCCGCCGACACCGAAGAAGATGCCCTGGCCGAGGCTGAGGATGCCGCCATAGCCCCAGCACAGCACCAGGCCGACGGCGACGAAGGCATAGGTCAGGTACTTGCCGACCATGTTCAGGCGGAAGGTGTCCAGCGCCAGCGGGAACACCACCAGGATCAGCGCGGCCAGCACCAGCAGGCCGATGGCCCCCTGTTTGCCGCCGAGCAGGTTTTCGTAGGCGTTTTTCATCAGCAAATCTCCCGGCGGACAAAAAGTCGCTTTGAACCGTAGCGAGCAGCTCCAGCTGCAAGAAGCCCGGAGCGCAGTGACGAAGGCGTACATCGAGTACGTTGAGGAAACGAGCACTGCGCGACGCCGCAGATGGGGCGCGCAGTAGGTTGAAAGCGACTTTTCACTTCCGGACCTTTATCGAGAACAGCCCCTGCGGACGCAGCATCAGGATCAGGATCACCGCCGACAGGGTCAGCACCTTGGCCATCGAGCCGGAGAGGAAGAACTCCATGATCGATTGCGCCTGGGCGATGGTGAACGCCGAGGCGATGGTGCCGATCAGGCTGGCGGCGCCGCCGAAGACCACGGTGAGGAAGGTGTCGACGATGTACAGCGAACCCGCGGTCGGCCCGGTGGAACCGATGGTGGTGAAGGCCGCGCCGGCGACCCCGGCGACGCCGCAGCCGAGGGCGAAGGTCATGCGGTCGACCTTGCGGGTGTTGATCCCCACGGCGCGGCTCATCACCCGGTTCTGCATGGTGGCGCGCACGTGCAGGCCCCAGCGCGAGCGGTACAGCATGATGAACAGCGTGGCGGTGCAGAGCACGGTCAGGCCCATCACGAACAGGCCGTTCTTCGGAATGTCGATGGTCTCGGTGGGGTTCCACGAACCCATGATCCACTCCGGCATTTCCGCGCCGACCTCGCGCGCGCCGAAGATCGAGCGGAACGCCTGCTGCATCACCAGGGACAGGCCCCAGGTCGCCAGCAGGGTGTCCAGCGGACGGTGGTAGAGCTTGCTGATCATCGCCCACTCCACCAGCCAGCCCAGGGCGCCGGCGATGAAGAACGAAGCGATGATGGCGAAGAAGAAGTAGTACGGCTGCATCGCCGGTACGTAGTGCAGGGTCAGCGTCGAGATCACGTAGGTGGTGTACGCGCCGACGGTGAGGAACTCGCCGTGGGCCATGTTGATCACGCCCATCTGGCCGAAGATGATCGCCAGGCCGAGTGCCATCAACAGCAGCACGCAGAACACCGACAAGCCGTTGAAGCCCTGCATGACGGCGATGGCGCCGAAGTCGGATAGCCACTCCATGATTGGTCTCCTGGGTGGGGTGGTGGAATTCGTGGCGGAGCCGTCCCCCGTTCACCGGCCCTCTCCCGAGGGGAGAGGGGGGATGGGAGCCTGTCGACGGTAAGCGCGGCGCCCGTCGGTCCCCTCCCCTATCGGGGAGAGGGGGCTTGCGCTCGAAGCTCGCCGTCAAACCGTCACTGATAGCCTTTCGGGAACGGGTTCGGCTCGATCAGCTCGGACTCGTGGACCACCTTGAAGGTACCGTCGCCCTGGATTTCGGCGATGCGTGCCTTACTCCACAGGTGATGGTTCTCGTGGACCTTCACGTAGCCCTCCGGCGCGGTGGTCAGCTCGATGCCTGGGGACGCGGCGACGACCTTGTCGACGTCGAAGCTGCCGGCCTTCTCGACCGCCGCCTTCCACAGCCATGGGCCGAGGTAGCCGGCCTGGGTGACGTCGCCGATGACCGAGTCCTTGCCGTACTTGGCCTTGAATTCCTCAACGAATTTCTTGTTGTTGGGGTTATCCAGGGTCTGGAAGTACTTCATCGAGGAGTAGAAGCCCTTCATGTTCTCGCCACCGATGCCGAGCATTTCATCCTCGGTTACGGAGATGGTCAGCAGGGTCTGCTTGTCGCTGGTGATACCGGCGGCCTTCAGTTGCTTGTAGAAGGCCACGTTGGAACCGCCGACCACGGCGGCGAACACCACGTCGGGTTTCTTCAGCTTGATCTTGTTGGTCAGCGAGCCGAACTGGGTGTTGCCCAGCGGGTAATACTCTTCGCCGACGACCTTGCCGCCGAGCACGTTCTCGATGTGCTTGCGCGCGATCTTCATCGAGGTACGCGGCCAGATGTAGTCGGAGCCGAGCAGATAGAAGGTCTTGGCGCCCTTCTCCTTGGCGATCCAGTCGAGGCTGGCGAGGATCTGCTGGGTCGCTTCCTGGCCGGTGTAGATGACGTTCTTGGACTGCTCGAGGCCTTCGTAGAAGGTCGGGTAGTAGAGCAGGCCGTTGTCCTTCTCGAAGATCGGCAGCACGGCCTTGCGCGAGGCGGAGGTCCAGCAGCCGAACACGGCGGCGACCTTGTCGCTTTCCAGCAGCTTCTTGGCTTTTTCGGCGAAGGTCGGCCAGTCGGACGCACCATCTTCCTGGATCACCTTGATCTGCCGGCCGAGGATGCCGCCCGAGGCGTTGATCTGGTCGATGGCCAGGCGTTCGGCCTGGATGGAACCGGTTTCCGAGATCGCCATGGTGCCGGTCGCCGAGTGCAGCTGGCCGACGGTCACGGTGGTGTCGGTGACCGCCAGACCGGTGGTGTTGGCATCGTCGGCCTGCGCCATCTGGCCGAATACGCTGGCGGCCAGCAGCGAGATCGCCGCGGCGCCCAGCGCCAGCCGCCGGGGAAGGTGGCGTGTGGCTCCCGTGAGTCTTGATTCCATCGTCTTGCTCCTCTGGTGGTTGGCGCGATCGGCTCGCCTTGCGGGTGCCGGTCTCGGTTCGGGGCAAGAATGCGTTTGCGACGCGAACGGGGGGTATACGCAGATTGACGTAAGCGCATACGTCATCTGACGTACAGGCGCAGCGCTCTGCCTCGGGCATCCTGAGCCCCGCCACGCGCGCAGGCGTCCCGCATCCTGTAGGCCGACGCCAAGCCGCCGGTGCGCGCGGCGCACCCTACGGCGGTCGGTGCATGCGTAGGGTGCGCCATGCGCACCAGGGGGACCGCCGGACTCCCCGGCGCAGGAAAACCCCCGGTGCGCGCGGCGCACCCACGGCAACACGCTTCACGGAGCACTCGTAGGGTGCGCCATGCGCACCGCAGAACCGCCCGACGGGTCACGCCGAGGCATGGAAGTTGCTGTCGAGAACCACCGCCAACCAGGAGCGCGCCCGTGCAGCCCACCGGCACTCAACGCATCGCCAAGATCCGCCGCGACTACAACAGCTGGGTCGCCGACGAGACGCTGGAAGACTACGCGCTGCGCTTCACGCCGAAGTCGTTCCGCAAGTGGTCGGAGTTCCGTATCGCCAACACCGCCCTGGGCGCGGTGTCGTTCCTCGCCCTGGAAGCGATCGGCGGCGCGCTGGCGATCAGCTACGGCTTCAACAACACGCTGTGGGCGATCATCGCCGTGGCCCTGGTGATCTTCCTCACCGGCCTGCCGATCAGCTACTACGCCGCCCGCTATGGCGTGGACATGGACCTGCTGACCCGCGGCGCCGGCTTCGGCTACATCGGCTCGACCATCACCTCGCTGATCTACGCCAGCTTCACCTTCCTGTTCTTCGCCCTCGAGGCGGCGATCATGGCGCTGGCGCTGGAGCTGTACTTCAACATCCCGCTAGCGCTGGCCTATGTGATCTGTTCGATCCTGATCATCCCGCTGGTGACCTACGGCATCACCCTGATCAACCGCCTGCAGCTGTGGACGCAGCCGGTGTGGATCGTTTTGCTGTTCCTGCCCTACGTGTTCGTCATGCTGAAAAACCCCGAGGCGCTCAGCGACCTCACCGGCTTCGTCGGCCGTGAGGGCGAGGCCGGGCGCTTCAACCTGCTGCATTTCGGCGCCGCCTGCACCGTGGCGCTGGCGCTGGTCACGCAGATCGGCGAGCAGGTCGACTACCTGCGCTTCCTGCCGGCCAGGACCCGCGCCAACCGCAAGCGCTGGTGGGCGGCGATGCTGCTGGCCGGGCCGGGCTGGATCATCCCCGGCGCGCTGAAGATGTTCGCCGGCGCCTTTCTCGCCTTCCTCGCCCTGCAGCACGAGATTCCCATCGAGCGCGCCGCCGAGCCGACGCAGATGTACCTGGTGGCCTACGGCTACGTGTTCGACTCGCCGCAATGGGCACTCGGCGCGATGGTGCTGTTCGTCATCGTCTCGCAGGTGAAGATCAACGTGACCAACGCCTACGCCGGCTCGCTGGCCTGGTCGAACTTCTTCGCCCGCGTCACCCACAGCCATCCGGGGCGCGTGGTGTGGCTGGTGTTCAACGTCGCCATCGCGCTGATGCTGATGGAGCTGGGCGTGTTCGAGGCCATCGAGCAGGTGCTCGGGCTCTACTCCAACATCGCCATCGCCTGGATCGGCGCGGTGGTCGCGGACCTTGTGATCAACAAGCCGCTGGGGCTCTCGCCCAAGCAGATCGAGTTCAAGCGCGCGCACCTGTACGACATCAACCCGGTCGGTGTCGGCGCCATGCTGATCGCCTCGCTGCTCTCGGTGGCGGCGCACGGCGGGCTGTTCGGCGCCCTCGCCCAGGCCGCGTCGCCGGCCGTGGCGCTGGGCTCGGCGCTGATCGTCGCGCCGCTGATCGCCTGGCTGACCAAGGGCCGCTACTACATCGCCCGGCAGCGCCAGCCGGAGCTGCTCTACCCGTACACGGTCAAGGGCAAGGTGCCCTGCGTGCTCTGCAGCAATGCCTTCGAGGAGCCGGACACCGCCTTCTGCCCGGCCTACGGCGCGCCGATCTGCTCGCTGTGCTGCTCGCTGGACGCGCGCTGCGGCGACCTCTGCAAGCCGCGCGCGCGGCTCGCAGAGCAGTTCGACGACCTGATCCACTGGATCTTCCCCAACGTCTCCATCCCGCGCCTGCACACCCGGCTGGCGCATTACCTCGGCGTGCTGACGGTGATAGTCGCGCTGCTGTCCTGCGCTCTGGCGTTGGTCTACAGCCAGGTTTCCCAGGGCATCGGCGAGGCCTCGCCGGAAGCGATGCAGACGCTCTACCAGGCGTTCCTCAAGGCGTTCCTGGTGCTCACCCTGTTCGCCAGCCTGCTCGCCTGGTGGGTGGTGCTGACCCGCGAGAGCCGCCGCGTCGCGCAGGAGGAATCGCACCGCCAGACGCAGTTGCTGATGCAGGAGATCGAGGCGCACCGGCGCACCGACGAGGAACTGCAGAAGGCCAAGGAAGCCAGCGAGGCGGCCAACGCGGCGAAGAGCCGCTACGTCACCGGCCTCTCCCACGAGCTGCGCACGCCGCTCAACAGCATCCTCGGCTACACGCAGATCCTGCAGCGCGACGGCGCCATGGCAGTCCAGCACAAGGACGCCCTGGCGACCATCTTCCGCAGCGGCTCGCACCTGCTCTCGCTGATCGACGGGCTGCTCGACGTGGCCAAGATCGAGGCCGGCAAACTGAACCTGGAGCAGGTGGAAATCCCCTTCCCCGAGTTCGTCCGGCAATTGCAGCAGATGATCACTCCGCAGGCCCAGGAGAAGGGCCTGGGCTTTCGCCTCGACGTGCGCGGGCGGCTGCCCAGCGTGGTGCGCGGCGACGACAAGCGCATCCGCCAGATCCTCATCAACCTGCTCGGCAACGCGGTGCGCTTCACCGAGCGCGGCGAGGTCGCCCTCGCCGTCAGCTACCTGCGCGAGACCGCCACCTTCGAGATCATCGATACCGGCATCGGTATCGCGCCGGAACAGATCGAGCGGATCTTCCAGCCCTTCGAGCGCGGCGACCCGCTGCGCCAGGACAACGGCGTCGGCCTCGGCCTGACCATCACCCGCATGCTCACCTCGCTGATGGGCGGCGAACTGTCGGTGACCAGCCGCCCCGGCGAGGGCACCCGCTTCCAGGTGCGCCTGTTCCTGTCCGAGGTGCGCGTGCCGCAGGCCGTGGTGCACGTCGAGCACGACATCGTCGGCTACCAGGGCGAGCGCCGGCTGATCCTGGTGGTCGACGATCACCTGGAACACCGCAAGGTGCTCTCCGGCATGCTCGCGCCGCTGGGCTTCGCCATCGCCGAGGCGAGCAACGGCCAGGAGGCGGTGCGCCAGGTCGCCCTGCTCAACCCGGACCTGATCCTGATGGACCTGTCGATGCCGCTGATGGACGGCTGGGAAACCAGCCGGATGATCCGCCGCAACGTGATGTCGCAGGCGCCGATCATCGTCATCTCGGCCAACGCCTTCACCGACGACCGCGAGCGCAGCGTAGGCGCCGAATGCAGCGATTACCTGGCCAAGCCGGTGCACACCCCCGAGCTGCTGGAGAAGATCAAGGTCCAGCTCGGCCTGCAATGGCTCAAACGCCCCACCGAAGCGCCGCCCGGAAACGGGCCCTGGCGGCTACCCAGCGACCAGGCCCTGGCCGAGCTCAGCGAGCTGGGCGCACAGGGCTACGTGAAAGGCATCGTCGAACGCCTCGACGCGCTGGAGGGTACCGAACCGGAAGCCGCCGCCTTCGTCGCCGGCATGCGCCAACTGGTCAAGCGCTTCCAGCTCAACGAATTCAACCGCCTGCTCAAGGATGCCCAGAGCCGGCGCCGTTCCGTGCCCGAACAGGAGATCGCCCGTCGTGATTGATTCCCAGCCGTCCGCCCCACCCACCGCCAAGGCCCTCCGGCCGGTCCACGAGCAGGGTGTGGTCCTGATCGTCGACGACGTTCCGGACAACCTCGCCCTGCTTTCCGACGCCCTCGACGAGGCCGGCTACATGGTGCTGGTCGCCCTCGACGGCGCCAGCGCGCTGGAGCGCATGCAGCGCCGCCGCCCGGACGTGATCCTGCTGGACGCAATGATGCCCGGCATGGACGGCTTCGAGACCTGCCGGCGGATCAAGGCGCAGGCCGGCATCGCGGATATCCCGGTGCTGTTCATGACCGCGCTGACGGACAGCGAGCACGTCGTCGAAGGCTTCGCCGCCGGCGGCATCGACTACGTGACCAAGCCGATCCGCCCCGACGAGGTGCTCGCCCGCGTCGCCGCCCACCTGCGCACCGCGCGCACCCTGCAGACCGCGCGCAACGCTCCGGGCGCCGCCCCGAGCCTGGACGACGAACAGGTCCGCGAAGCCCTCGCGGCACGCTTCCAGCTCACCGGCCGCGAAGTCGAAGTGCTGCACTGGGTCGCCTGCGGCAAGACCAACCGCGATATCGGCGACATCCTCGGCCTCAGCCCGCGCACGGTGAACAAGCACCTGGAGCACGTCTACGTGAAGCTCGGCGTGGAAACCCGCACCGCCGCGGCGGCCGTGGCGATGGCGGCGGGCGGACGCTAGTCCTGCGCGGCGCCGGGCTCAGCGCAGGCGGTGCCGGTCGATCAGCCGGTCGTAGCTGCCGTCGGCCTTCATCTCCTCGATCGCGCGGTCGAAACCTTCGATGATCTCGGCGTAGTTCTTCAGGCTGCGCCGCACGAGGATGTGCAGGCCGTTCTCGGACAACGGCGGGGAAAGGAACTCCAGCCCCGCGCGCAGGCTGCGCAGCGAGCGACTGAAATGAAAGCCGGCGGCGTACTCGTCCTCCACGGCCAGGTCGACGCGGCCGGCGGCGAGCATGTTGGCGGCGACCTCGAAGCTGCGCACGGGGACCCGCCTGAGCTTCTCGTCGGTGTCGAAGGCGGGGTCGTAGGCGTAGTCGCGCACCACGGCAATGCTGTAGGGATACAGGTCCTGGATACGCCGGAAGCTGATGTCGCTGCCCTTGCGCGCGAGCAGGCGCACCCGGTTCGACAGGTAGGGCGCGGAAAACGCCCCGTAGGTGGCGCGTTCCTCGCTGTACCAGGCGCTGATGACGACGTCGTACTGGTCCTGCTGGAGGCCGCGGATCGCCCGCGCCCAGGGCACCTCGACGTACTCGCTGTCGTAGCCGGCGCGCTTCAGCGCGGTGCTCACCAGATCGGTGGCCAGCCCGTTGTTGAGCAAGCGGTGATCGGTATAGGGCGCCCAGGCATTGGCCACCAGGCGCAAGGGTTCGGCGGGCGCCAGGCCGGCGTACAACAGACTGGCGAACAGCAGGGTTCTGGAAGCCCTGACCGGCCATGAGTCCGCGAGGCACTGCTTCATCGACACATGCTCCCTACTGGAACGACTTCGTGTAGGTGCGGATAACCGCGCCAATCTCGTGGCAAGAAGCAGGCCACGCCGGACGGCATTCGGCGGCGAACGGGCATCGGTTACCATGCGCGGCCGCCGGCACGCTTCCGGCCAGGCTTGTACGTGGAGGTCGACGGGTGCGCAATACGGATGTGGTGATCATAGGTGCCGGTGCCGCCGGTCTGATGTGTGCGTTGACCGCAGGCGCGCGAGGCCGGCGTGTGCTGTTGCTCGACCATGCGAACAAGGCTGGGAAGAAAATTCTCATGTCCGGCGGCGGCCGCTGCAATTTCACCAATCTCTACAGCGAGCCGGGAAATTTCCTCTCGCGCAACCCGCACTTCTGCAAATCGGCGCTGGCGCGCTACACCCAGTGGGATTTCATCGCCCTGGTGGAGGCCCACAAGGTGCCCTACCACGAGAAGAAACTCGGCCAGCTGTTCTGCGACGACAAGGCCGGCGACATCCTGCAGATGCTCCTCGACGAATGCCGGCAGGCGAACGTCGAGCTGCACCTGGACACGCCGGTGAACGTCATCGAGAAAAGCGAGGGCGGCTATCGGTTGCAGACCGGCATCGGCGAGCTGCAATGCGCCTCGCTGGTGATCGCCACCGGCGGCCTGTCGATCCCGACCCTCGGCGCCACCGGCTTCGGCTACCAGGTCGCCCGCCAGTTCGGCCACGAGGTGCTGCCGACCCGCGCCGGCCTGGTGCCCTTCACCATCACCGACAGCCTCAAGGACCTGTGCAGCGAACTCTCCGGCACCTCGCTGGACTGCGCGGTGAGCTGCAACGGCGAACGCTTTCGCGAGAACCTGCTGTTCACCCACCGCGGCCTGAGCGGGCCGGCGATCCTGCAGATCTCCTCCTACTGGGAGCCGGGCGACGTCGTCGAGATCGACCTGCTACCCGACCGCGACGCCGAGGCCTGGCTGCTGGAGGCGCAACGCGCCCACCCGGACCGTGAACTGAAGACGCTGCTCGCCGAGGTGTTCACCAAGAAGATGGCCGGGCTGCTCGCCGAACGCTGGTTCGTGTCCAAACCGCTGCGCCAGTACACCCCGGCCGAAATCGCCGAGATCGCCGCGCGCCTGGGCGGCTGGCGCCTGGTGCCGTCGGGCACCGAGGGTTATCGCACCGCCGAGGTCACCCTGGGCGGCGTAAGCACCGACGAGGTGTCGTCGAAGACCATGGAATCGCAGCGCTCGCCGGGGCTGTACTTCGTCGGCGAGGTGCTCGACGTCAGCGGCCATCTGGGCGGTTTCAACTTCCAGTGGGCCTGGGCCTCGGGACACGCCGCCGGGGAGTGCGTCTGAGCCGGCGAAGAAATCCGCCGAACGCGTGGCTTTAATTCGTTTTCGCTAGTCTGATGCCTATCCAACGGAGACCGAACCGAGCCATGCCCCGATCTTCCCTCAACCACACCCTGCGCCGCCTCTGGGGCCGCGACAAGTTCGCCTTCAGCCTGAGGGTGCTGATCGCGCTGACCGGCGCCATGGCGCTGTGCTGGTACGAGGAACGCCTGGAACTGGTGATCCCGCTGTTCCTCGGGGTGATCGCCAGCGCCCTGGCGGAAACCGACGACAACTGGTTCGGCCGCCTCAAGGCACTGGCGGTGACGCTGGTCTGCTTCGCCATCGCCGCCAGTTCGGTGGAACTGCTGTTCCCCTACCCCTGGCTGTTCGTCTCCGGGCTGGCGCTGTCGACCTTCGGCATGACCCTGCTCGGCGCGCTGAGCGCACGCTACGCGACCATCGCCCAGGCCACGCTGATCCTGTCCATCTACACCATGATCGGCGTCGACCAGCGCGGCGGCAACGCCGGCAGTTTCTGGCACGAACCGCTGCTGCTGATCGCCGGCGCCACCTGGTACGGCCTGCTCTCGGTGGCGTGGAACGCGGTGTTCTCCAACCAGCCTGTTCAGATCGGCCTGGCCGTGCTGTTCCGCGAGCTCGGCCTCTACCTCAAGCTGAAGGCCGCGCTGCTGGAGCCGCTGCGCCAGCTCGACCTGGAGGAGCGGCGCCTGGAACTGGCCAAGCAGAACGGCAAGGTGGTGACCGCGCTGAACCAGGCCAAGGAAATCCTCCTGCACCGCCTCGGCGGCCGGCCGGGACCGAAGGTGAAGCGCTACCTGCGTCTTTATTTCACCGCCCAGGACATCCACGAGCGCGCCAGTTCCTCGCACTACCCGTACAACGCGCTGACCGAGGCGTTCTTCCACAGCGACGTGCTGTTCCGCTGCCAGCGCCTGCTGCACCAGCAAGGCTCGGCGTGCCAGGCGCTGGGCCGCGCGATCCAGCTGCGCCAGCCGTTCGAGCACGGTGAAAGCCAGCAGGCGCTGAGCGACCTGCAGGCCTCGCTGGACTACCTGCGCGCACAGAACAACCCGACCTGGCGCAGCCTGCTGCGCTCGCTCGGCGCGCTGGCGGCCAACCTCGGCACGCTGGAGAAGAAGCTGGCCGACGCGAGCAACCCGGATGCGCCGCTGGACGAGCAGGACAGCACGCTGTTCGACCGTTCGCCGCGCTCCTTCAAGGACGCCGCCGAACGCCTCCGCCAGCAGTTCACCCCGACCTCGCTGGTGTTCCGCCACGCGCTGCGCATGGCCATCGCGCTGGTCGCCGGCTACGCCATGCTGCACTGGATCCACCCCAGCCAGGGCTACTGGATCCTGCTCACAACGGTATTCGTCTGCCAGCCGAACTACGGCGCCACCCGCGTGCGCCTGGTGCAGCGGATCCTCGGCACCATCGCCGGGCTGGTCGGCGGCTGGGCGCTGATCACGCTGTTCCCCAACGCCCTGATCCAGTCGTTCCTGGCGGTGATCGCCGGGGTGCTGTTCGCCGCCACGCGCAGTTCGCGCTACACCCTGGCGACCGCCGCGATGACCCTGCTGGTGCTGCTCTGCTTCAACCAGATCGGCGATGGCTACGGGCTGATCTGGCCGCGCCTGTTCGATACCCTGGTCGGCAGCCTGATCGCCGGCGCGGCGGTGTTCCTGATCCTGCCGGACTGGCAGGGCCGGCGCCTGAACCGGATGATCGGCACCGCGCTGAGCAGCAATGCGCGTTACCTGCGCCAACTGATGCAGCAGTACCGCAGCGGCAAGCGCGACGACCTCGAGTACCGCATCGCCCGGCGCAACGCGCACAACGCCGATGCCGCGCTGTCGAGCACACTGTCGAACATGCTCATGGAGCCCGGCCATTTCCGTAAGGACGCCGAGCTGGGTTTCCGCTTCCTGCTGTTCAGCCACACGCTGCTCAGTTACCTCTCGGCCCTCGGCGCGCACCGCGGCAGTCTGCCCCAGGAGCTCTACGACGAACTGATCGAAAGCGCCTCGGTGCGTATCGCCGACAGCCTCGACCAGCTGGCCACCGCCCTGACCGAGCAGCGCAGCGTCGCCGTGCACGACGAGGAAGAAGAAGCGCTGGCCGCCCAGCTCGAACAATCCCCCGACGAACAGCACGACGTGCAGCGCCTGGTGAAAACCCAGCTGGCGCTGATCTGCCGCCAACTGGCGCCCCTGCGCACGCTCTCGGCGCATCTGCTGAAACCCGCCAAAGCCAATTGAGGGTGGTTCTCAGCCGCTGCGCGGCGAGAGAATTCCTCGACACTGCATGCTATTGTCCTCCACCGAAACCGGGTCTTGAGCCCGGTTTTTTAATGGAAGAAGCGCACGCGCCTGCCGCGGCCCCAGACCTGCGAGGACCCCATGTCAGTACCAGTGATTGCCGAACTACTGAAAAAACACGAAAGCGAGCTCCTTCAGGAGTGGATCGTGAGCCAGCGCGCCGCCGGTTTCCGCACCGACCTGATCGATGAAGGCACCGTACAGAACAACTCGCGCGAGCTGCTCAAGCTACTCAGCATCGCCGCGCTCAGCGGCATCGATGACCTCGGCAGCGCCGAGTGGAAGCCGGTGCGCAACATGATCGAGGCGCTGTCGCGCACGCAGAGCCGGCAAGGTTTCAGCCCCAGCGAAACCGCCACCTTCGTGTTCTCGCTCAAGGAGCCGCTGTTCGCCAAGATCCAGGCGAGCTGCGCCGATCCGGCAAGCGAAATGCTCAAGGCCAGCCAGTTGCTCGACAAGCTCGGCCTGTACAGCATGGAGAGCTACATGACCGGCCGCGAGTCGGTGATCCGCGAGCAGCAGGAGAGCATGCTCGAGCTGTCCACCCCGGTCGTCGAGCTGTGGAAAGGCGTGCTGGCGATCCCGCTGATCGGCTCGCTGGACAGCAACCGCACGCAGATCGTGATGGAAGCGCTGCTGGAAAAGATCGTCCAGACCGAATCCGAAATCGCCATCATCGACATCACCGGCGTGCCGACCGTCGACACCATGGTCGCCCAGCACCTGCTCAAGACCGTCACCGCCGCAAAGCTGATGGGCGCCCGCTGCATCATCAGCGGTATCCGTCCGCAGATCGCCGCGACCATCGTCCACCTGGGCGTGGAGCTGGGCGACGTGATCACCAAGTCGTCCCTGGCGGATGCGTTCTCCGTCGCGCTGAAAGAGCTCGATATACGTCTGGTCAAAGGCTCGCTGAGGTAAACGCCATGGTGGACAAGATCCCGATTCTGAAAATGGGAAAATTCCTGCTCCTGTCGATCCAGGTCGACATGCACGACCAACTGGCGATGGACCTCCAGGAAGATCTCACGCACCAGATCGTCCTGCACCGCTCCAAGGGCGTGCTGATCGACATTTCCTCGCTGGACATCGTCGACTCGTTCATCGGTCGCATGCTGTCGCACATCGCCCATGTCTCCCGCATCCTCGACGCGAAGATCATCGTCGTCGGCATGCAGCCGGCGGTGGCGATCACCCTGGTCGAGCTGGGCCTGTCGCTGGACGGCATCGCCACGGCATTGAACGTCGAGAAGGGCATGCGTCGCCTGGAACAAATGGTCGAAGACGACCTCAGCCTGGAGCTAGAAAGTGGGGAAGACCGAGATTTTTCCGCTGAAGCAGGAGACTGACATCGTCATCGTCCGACAGCGCGTGCGCAAAGCGGCGGAAGCCGTGCGGCTAGGTCTGGTTTCGCAGACCAAGATCGTCACCGCGGCCAGCGAAATCGCGCGTAACGCGTTGATCTACGGCGGCGGCGGCGAGTGCGTGATCGAAGAGACGACCAAGGACGGGCGCGGCGCCGTTCGCTTGGTAATTTCCGACCAGGGCGAAGGCATCGCGAACCTCGACCGGGCCATGGTCGATGGATACACCTCGGGCAGCGGCATGGGCCTGGGACTCGGCGGCGCCAAGCGCCTGGTCGACCAGTTCGCCATCGAAAGCCAACCCGGGCAAGGCACCCGCATCGAATTATGGAAGTGGCGTTGAACACCGACTGCTGTACCCGCTCGTTCGTGGTGAACGAGGTCGCCCATGTCGACGCGGTGCGCCGCGCGACCATCAGGCAGGCCGAGGCGCAGGGGTTCGACGAGGATGCCCTGGGCCGGATGACCATTGTCATCCAGGAAATGGCCCGCAACCTGGTCAACCACGCCGGCGAAGGCGAGATCCTGCTCAACGGCGACGGCGGCACGCTGGACGTGCTGGCCGTCGACCGCGGACCGGGCATGGTCAACGTTGCCCAGTGCATGGCCGACAGCTACTCCAGCAAGGGCACCATGGGCGCCGGCCTGGGTGCGATCAAGCGCCTCTCGGACAGCTTCGACATCTATTCACAGCCGGGCCAGGGCACCGTGGTGCTGGCACGCTTCCAGCTCGAAAAGTCGCCGCCCTCGGCGCTGATCAGCGGCGCGCTGTGCCTGCCGCACCCCAAGGAAGAGCTCTGCGGCGACGCCTGGGCGATTCGGGACAACCGGGTGATGCTCTGCGACGGCCTCGGTCATGGTCCGCAGGCCAACGAAGCCAGCCAGCGGGCACGCCGGCTGTTCCTCGAGCACGACCCGAAGATCGGCCTGGTCGAACTCATGGAGCGCACCCACCATGCGCTGCAGAGCACTCGTGGCGGCGCCCTGGCGTTCGCCGAGGTGGACGTCGAACAGGGCCAGGTGACCTTCTGCGGCGTGGGCAACATCGCCGGCGCGCTCTACGCGGAACAGTCACGCGGCATGGTTTCTTCGAACGGAACGGTGGGCTACAAGGTCGGAAGGGTACAGACCTTCTCTTACCCCTGGGACGAGCACACTCTGTTGATCATGTCTTCCGATGGCATCACCACCAAATCCAGCCTGAACCCCTACCCCGGCATTCGCGCCCGCCACCCGGCCCTGGTCGCCGGCGCCATCATGCGCGACTTCCGCCGGCTGAACGACGACGCCACGGTGGTGGTGCTTCGTCATGCGTGACGCGCTGCCGATCTCCAGCGTACCCATCCTTTCCGAAATCGACGTGGTGCTCTGTCGTCAGCGCGCCAAGCAGATCGCCGGCTGGGTGGGCATGTCGCAGCTGGAGCAGATTCGCCTGGCCACCGGCGTGTCCGAGCTGGCGCGCAACATCTTCCAGTACGCCAGCCAGGGGAGATTCAATTTCTACCTGCAGCGCGACGCCCGCGGTCAGCTCAACGGCATCGCCTTCGACGCGATAGACCAGGGCAAGGGCATCGCCCAGCTGCAGGAGATCCTCGACGGCAGCTACGTCTCCACCACCGGTATGGGCGTCGGCCTGGTCGGCGCCAAGCGGCTGATGGACGATTTCCAGATCGAGTCCTCGACCAACGGCACGCGGATACGCGCGATCAAGTACATGGGCCAACCCCGACCATTCCCGGACGAGGCGCAGATCGTCGCCTTCCGCCAGCAGCTCAGCGCGGGCGGCGAGCTCGATCCGTACCGGGAACTGCAACTGCAGAGCGAGGACCTGCTGCTCACCAACAACGAGCTTCGCATCCGCCAGCAGGAGCTGGAGGACACCGCCCAGGAGCTGGAAAACACCAACAAGGGCGTGGTGGCGCTGTATTCCGAGCTGGAGAAGACCGCTCAGGAATTGAAGGAGGCCGGCGAATCGAAGAGCCGCTTCTTCTCCAACATGACCCACGAATTCCGCACCCCGATCAACATCATCGAGAACATCTCCAAGCTGCTGGCCAGTGGCGTCGACGGCCAGCTGAACGCCGAGCAACTGAAGCAGGTGAAGTTCATCAGCGACGCCGCCGCCGAGCTGGCCAATCTGATCACCGAGCTGCTCGACCTCGCCGAGGTGCAGTCCGGGCGCATCGAGATCGCGCCGACGCGTTTCAGCTTGTTCGCCTTCATGGAGGAGATCGAGACCCTGACGACCTCGCTGGCGATCCGCTATCCGGGCGTCACTCCGCTGATCCAGCTGCCGACCAGCGACGTGAGTCTGAACACCGACCACGGCCGGCTGTTTCAGATCCTGCGCAACCTGATTTCCAACGCGTTCAAGTACACCCCAGCCGGCAACGTGAAGATCAAGGTGTTCCAGCCGGACGACGCGCACCTTGAGTTCCTCGTCGAGGACACCGGCATCGGTATCTCCGCGGAGAACCAGGCGCGGGTGTTCGAGGAGTTCTGCCGGATCAAGTCGCCGAACCTGAAGAACATCGAGGGCACCGGCCTGGGCCTGCCGCTGGCGCAGAAGCTGGCGACCCTGCTCAACGGGCGCATCAGCCTGTCCAGCCGCGAAGGCCAGGGCAGCCGCTTCTACGTGCAGATTCCGCTGGAACTGGACGGTGAGGAAAGCGACGGCCGGGACCTCGACCTCAGCGGGACGACTATCCTGATCATCGATGACAGCGACGCCGACCGTTACCTGATCCGCCGCACCCTGGAACCCTACGATCCGGTGCTGATCGAGGCGGACAGCGCCCGCGCCAGCATCGACAAGCTCAACGCGGTACGCCCGGACATCATCTTCCTCGACCTCGAGCTTCCGGACATCAGCGGCGAGGACCTGCTCGCCAGCATGGACTGGAGCATGCACCAGCGGGTGGTGATCAACACGGCGAAACCGCTTGGCGACGAAGAGCGCGCCCGCCTGGAGCCCCACTGCCATGCGCTGTTGCTGAAGACCCAGGCGGATTATTCCGAACGCCTGCTGCAATGCGTCAGAGCCCTCGCGTGGAGGCAGGAATGAAGACCCGCAAGCGCATCCTTGTCATCGACGACACCGACGCCAACCGCTATGTGCTGAAGAAGATCCTCGCCACCCAGCCGTCCTACGAAATCATCGAGGCCGGCAGTGGCGAAGAGGGCCTGGCGCTGATGGACGCCGACGTCGACCTGATGATCATCGACATCAACCTGCCGGACATGACCGGGTTCGATCTCATCCAGGCCGCCGAGAAGAAGCTCGGCCGCGGCAAGCTGCCGTCGGTCATCAACATCTCCGCAACCTTCGTCACCGGCAAGGACAAGGCCACCGGGCTCAACAGTGGCGCGCAGGCCTACCTGACGCATCCGATCAACCCGGACGAAGTGGTCGCGACCATTTCTTCGCTGCTCAAGACCAACCACCGCATCGAACGCGTCGAACAGCAGCGCAACGTGGCGATTGCCCTCAGCCAGAACCTGCAGACCGAGAAGATCATGCTCGAGCGCTTCATGCGCTCGCTCAGCCACGACCTGCGCTCGCCGCTCACCGCCGCCTCGATGGTGGTAGGGCTGATGCAGAAGAGCCCTACCCGGCGCAGCGACGAGATGCTGGATATTCTCGAAAAGAACCTGCAGCGCATGAGCCAGATGATCACCAACGTGCTCGACATCTCCCACGTCAGCCTCGGTGGTGGCCTTCAACTCAACGGCGAGACCTTCACCGTCGGCATGCTGCTTGAGGGTGCGGTCGCCGATCTGCGCATCCAGATCGGCAATGAGCTGCGCGTCGACCTGGAAACCCCCGAAGAGGAGGTGTTCTGGGATCGCCATGCGTTCCTGCGGATCATCGACAACCTGGTGATAAACGCCGCCAAGCACGGCAGCAAGAGCGCGCCGATCTTCATCGAACAGCGCCACCTCGAGGGCGAAATGCTGATCCGCGTACGCAATGGCGGCAGCATTCCCAGCGACGTGCTGGCGAACCTGGCGACGCCCTACTTCATCTCCACCAAGAGCGACGTGCAGGGTTGGGGGCTTGGCCTGCCGACGGTGAAGGCGCTGTGCGAAAGCTTCGGCGGGCGCGTCGAGTTCAGCAGCGGGGGCGAGGAAGTGATCGTCGACGTGTTCCTCCCGGTCAGCCTGCCGCGCGCGCGAACCTGAACCCGATGGACAAGGCCCGTCTGCGCGAGCGCCTGCTGGAGCGCCTGGAAAGCGACCTCGAACTGGCGCGCCGCGCCGCGCAAACCGCCTACGAGGCGGCGACCCACGAAGAGAACATCGCCGAAAACAAGTACGACACCCTCGGTCTGGAGGCGTCGTACCTCGCGGCGGGCCAGTCGCGCCGCGTCGAGGAAATCCACCAGACCCTCGCCGCCTGGCGCCAGTTGCCTCTGCAACCCTACGCCGCGCCGCGCGGCATCACACTCGGCACGCTGGTGCAACTGGCCGACGACAACGGCGACGAGCAGTGGCTGCTGCTCGGCCCCGACGGCGCCGGCCTCAAGCTCAGCGACGAGCAGCGCGACGTGCTGGTGATCACCGCCCGCTCGCCGCTCGGCGCCGCCCTGCTCGGGCAGCACGCAGGCGATGAATTCGAGCGTGAGATCGCCGGGCGCAAACGCCGCTTCGAGATTCTCGCGGCCTTCTGAGCCCCGCTACCCGCAAGAGCCCCAGGACGAAGGCACCGCTACGCAAATTCGCCGGCTCACGATTTCGTCTGCAGGTCGCGCCAGGTCAGGTGGATGCGCAGGTCGAACTCCAGTTGGTGGTAGCCGGGCAGCATGTGCTCGCAGAGCTGGTAGAACGCCTTGTTGTGATCGAACTCGCGCAGGTGCGCCAGCTCGTGAACCACGATCATGTTGAGGAACTGCGGCGCCGTATCGCGGAACAGCGCGGCGATGCGGATTTCCTTCTTCGCCCTGAGCCTTCCGCCCTGCACGCGCGACACCGCCGTGTGCAGGCCGAGGGCCTTCTGCAACACGTCGAGCCTGGCGTCGTAGAGCACCTTGTCCAGCCCCGGCGCGTTGCGCAGGAACTCCTGTTTGAGCGCCATGGTGTAGGCGTACAACGCTTTGTCGCTCTGCACCGCATGGCGCTCGGGATAGCGCTGGCGCAGGTACTCCTCGAGGCGTTCCTGGGCGATCAGCGTGCGCACCTTTTCCTGCAGCGCGGGCGGATAGGCAGCGAGGTATTTCAGCGGCGTCATGGCGGGCGGGACGGGCAATCAGGGAGCGCGCAGTCTAGCAAGCGGCCGCCCTTCGCGGTCGACTCGACGACGGGGCGCAGCGGGTAGATCGACGTGAAAGTTTCCGGAACGGACCCTGGCGCTGGCGGTCGTATGCGGGGAATATTCAACCCCATCGAAAAATCCCCCCTTAGCAGTCCCGGGCGCCACCAATGAGTCAGGCAAAAAGCAAAATCGTTCTGCTGGTCGAGGATGAGCCGGACGTCCGGCTTCTGCTCGCCGAATACCTCGAAGAAGAAGGCTACGACGTGCTGCAGGCCGCGTCCGCCGCGGAGGCGTTCGCAATACTGGCGAGCAAACCCCGCCTCGATCTGCTGGTCAGCGACTTCCGCCTGCCGGACGGGGTCTCCGGCGTGATGATCGCCGAACCCGCGCTCAAGCTGCGGCCGGACCTCAAGGTCATTTTCATCAGCGGCTACCCGGCGGAAATTCTCGATTCCGGCAGCCCCATCGCGCACCAGGCGCCGGTGCTGGCCAAGCCGTTCTCCTTCGACACCCTGCAGGACCAGATCCAGCGCCTGCTCGCCTGAGTCGCATGCCCCGGCGGCACCGCCTGAACTACGCTGCGCGCTTCTCCCCGAGCAAGGATGCTCCCGATGAAGCGCTGGATCGCCGCCACGCCGTTCTGCCTGCCTTTCACCCTGCTCGCCGCGCCCTGCCCCGACTGGCAGCCCGAGCGCGCCCGCGCCGAGCTCGACGGCCTGTCCCGCCGGATCGCCGAATGGGACGCCACCTACCACCGCCAGGGCCGCTCGCCGATCGCCGACGAACTTTATGACCAGGCCCGCGAACGGCTCGCTGGCTGGCGCGACTGTTTCCCCGGGCAGGCGCCGCTCGCCGCCGATCCGCTGGCCGGCGCCGCCGGGCAGATCGCCCATCCGGTGCCGCAGACCGGTCTCGACAAGCTCGCCGACGAAGCCCGCGTCGAAGCCTGGATGGCCGAGCGCGAAGGGCTCTGGGTGCAGCCGAAGGTCGATGGCGTGGCGGTGACGCTGATCTATCGCGACGGCCAGCTGCTGCAAGCGGTCAGCCGCGGCGATGGCCGCTTCGGCCAGGACTGGACGGCGCGGGTGCGCGCACTTCCCGGTGTGCCGGCGCGGCTGCCCGACAACCGCCGGCTGCTGCTCCAGGGCGAGCTGTACTGGAAGCTGACGGAGCACGTGCAGGCCAGCCACGGCAGCGCCGGCGCGCGGGGCAAGGTCGCCGGGCTGCTGGCGCGGCAGAGCCTCGGCGAGGCCGATGCCGCCGGCATCGGCCTGTTCGTCTGGGAATGGCCGGACGGCCCTGCCGACATGCGCGCCCGGCTCGACGAACTGCGCCGCCTGGGTTTCGCCGACAGCGCGCGTTTCAGCGAACCGGCGGCCTCCTTCGCCGAGGCTCGCAAATGGCGGGAGCACTGGTACCGGGCCGCATTGCCGTTCGCCAGCGACGGCGTGGTGATCAAGCAGGGCCGGCGTCCGCCGGGCGAGCGCTGGAGCGCCAGCGCACCGGCCTGGGCGATCGCCTGGAAGTTCCCGCTCGCCCAGGTGCTCGCCGAGGTGCGCGCGGTGGAGTTCAAGGTCGGCCGCAGCGGGCGCATCACCCCGCTGCTGCAGCTGCAACCGGTTCAGCTGGATGACCGTCGCGTGCAGCGCGTGTCGGCCGGATCGTTGCGTCGCCTGCGCGAACTGGATATCCAGCCCGGCGACCAGGTATCGGTCAGTCTCGCCGGGCTGACCATTCCGCGCCTCGACGGCGTGGTCTGGCATGCCGCCGTGCGCAAGCCGCTGGAGCTACCCGCCGCCTCGCGCTATCACCCGCTGAGCTGCTGGCAGCCCACGCCCGACTGCCGCAGCCAGTTCGCCGCGCGCCTGGAATGGCTGGGCGGCAAGCACGGCCTGGGCCTCGCCGGAGTCGGAGCGGGGAGCTGGCAGACGCTGATCGACGCGGGACTGGTGGAGCACCTGCTCGACTGGATGGACCTGCGCGAGGAGCAGTTGCTCGCCCTGCCCGGCTTCGGCGAGAAGCGCGCCAAACGCCTGCTGGCGAGTTTCGCCGAGGCCCGCGCCCAGCCGTTCGGCCGCTGGCTGGGCGCCCTTGGCTTGCCGCCCAGCGGCGCGGCGAATCTCGGTACGGACTGGCAGCAACTGGCCGGACGCAGCCAGGCCGACTGGCAGCGCGAGCCCGGTGTCGGCCCGGGCCGCGCGCGTGCCTTGGTGGCCTTCTTCGCCGACCCGCAGGTCCGCGCCCTTCGCCAGCGGCTGAAGGAGGCCGGCGTGGCGGGCTTCTGACGGGCCGCGATCAGTAGTCGCGGAACTCCTTGTGGCAGGCTTCGCAGGCGTCTTCCACCTTCTGCAGCGGCGCGGCGACCGTCTCGGGCGCCAACGGCCCGCTGGTGCTGGCAGCGACCAGGGCGGCGGTGCTGGCTTCCAGGTCGCGGGCCAGTTCGTCGAAGCGCTCCTGGCGCTGCCACACCTCGTCACGCGCGTTGCTGTGCTCTTCCTTGACCGTCGGAAAGTGCTTCCACGGCTGGCGCGACAGCTCGTCCAGATGCGCGGCGCCGGTGGCGAACGCCTTGCTGTCGAACTTCAGCCGGCCGCGCAGCATGCCGCCGAGGTCTTCGCTGGTCTTCAGCATCTGCTTGAAGATCGCCTGGCGCTGGCCGAGCGGGGAGTTGGGGTCAATCTTGTTGCAACCACCGAGCACGAGCAGCGCGGCGAATACGATGAACAATGATTTGGAAGGCATGGGCGTTTTCGCGAGGGTTGGGCGGGACGCGGATTATCCGCCCCCGTCCGTGTCGCTGCCAAACTGATCCGTCGGCACGGCGCCCTCACCTGGCGACAGGTTGACGCAGGTCACGCCCGCCTCGGGAGACTCAACGGGCGGGATCGATGGGCGCGTCCTCTTCCTTGAACTGGTCGCGGATGTAGGTGATTTCGCTCTTGCCGTGCGGCGCCGGCAGGCCGTCCGAGCCAAGGTTGACGAACACCATGCGCTCGATGGTCAGCAGGCTCTTGCGGGTGATCTTGTTGCGCACTTCGCAGCGCAGGGTGATCGAGGTGCGGCCGAACTCGGTGGCGGTGATGCCCAGCTCGATGATGTCGCTCTGCCGCGCCGAGCTGACGAAATTGATCTCGGAAATGAATTTGGTCACCACCCGCTGGTTGCCCAGCTGGACGATGGCGTAGATCGCCGCCTCCTCGTCCACCCATTTCAGCAGGCTGCCGCCAAACAGCGTGCCGTTGGGATTGAGGTCTTCGGGCTTCACCCATTTGCGCGTATGGAAGTTCATGGACACTCCTGTCGGGGGTTAGGAATCGCCAGCATGATCGCAGGCCGGCGCCTGAGTGTCGCGACCGGAAATGCGATGGAAAAGTTCACGAGAACCTAATTGCCCTACTCCCGCGCATGGGTTTAAATCCCCGTCGATCATTTTCCAAGGACTTCACTCGGTATTGCCACCCTTCGCGCCGCCGAGCGACCCGACACTGAGGTTGAACCCATGCGTTTTCTGCCCCTTTCCGCCGCCGTTCTGCTTGCCGCCTTTCACCTGCCGGCCCAGGCACTGGACTTCGGCGCCCTCGCCAACGGCGTGGCAAGCGTCGCCAATGCGGTGAACGGCACCCCGGCCAACACCGCGAATACGGCAAATACGGTGAGCAGCACCGGCAACAGCGCCTGCGACGCCAAGCTTCGCGAGTACCAGGACCAACTGGCCCTGGCACAGGCTGCCGGCAAGGCCGCCAACAACAGCAACGTGCAGAAGCTCCTGCTGCAGGCCAACACCCTCTGCGCACAGACCGCCAGCACTCAGCAGCCGGTCCAGGCCGTCCCGGCCGCCGCCCCGCAGACCGCCCAGGAAACCGCGGTCAACGCCGGCGTCAAGCTGCTCGGCACCATGCTCAGCAAGTGACGGCGCGCGCCATCCGGCGCGCACCTTCGCTGCCCTATTGGGTAGTCGCGCCGGCATCGCTATAATCCTTCGCCTCACACGCCCGGTTTACGGTCGTGCCCGCCACCCGGGCGAGGGGCGCTGCAGCAGGCCGGGCCGCTTCGATCGATTCGAGGCAGCCTACCTGTCAGGCTCGCACGGGGCGTTTCCCAGACGCAGCAACGGCGCCCATTCGCACTCGAACGAATGGAGAACTCATCCCATGAGCGCTGTTTCTACGCCTGCCGGTTTCACCGATTTCAAAGTCGCCGACATTTCCCTGGCCGATTGGGGCCGCAAAGAGCTGATCATCGCCGAGTCCGAGATGCCGGCCCTGATGGGTCTGCGCCGCAAATACGCCGCCAGCCAGCCGCTGAAAGGCGCGAAGATCCTCGGCTGCATCCACATGACCATCCAGACCGGCGTACTGATCGAGACGCTGACCGCCCTGGGCGCCGAAGTGCGCTGGTCGTCGTGCAACATCTTCTCGACCCAGGACCAGGCCGCCGCCGCCATCGCCGCCGCCGGCATCCCGGTGTTCGCCTGGAAAGGCGAGACCGAGCAGGAGTACGAGTGGTGCATCGAGCAGACCATCCTCAAGGATGGCCAGCCGTGGGACGCCAACATGGTGCTGGACGACGGCGGTGACCTGACTGAAATCCTGCACAAGAAATACCCGCAGATGCTCGAACGCATCCACGGCGTCACCGAAGAGACCACCACCGGCGTGCACCGCCTGCTCGACATGCTCAAGGCCGGCACCCTGAAAGTCCCGGCGATCAACGTCAATGACGCGGTCACCAAGAGCAAGAACGACAACAAGTACGGCTGCCGCCACAGCCTCAACGACGCCATCAAGCGCGGTACCGACCACCTGCTGTCCGGCAAGCAGGCGCTGGTGATCGGCTACGGCGACGTGGGCAAGGGCTCGGCGGCCTCGCTGCGCCAGGAAGGCATGATCGTCAAGGTCAGCGAAGTCGACCCGATCTGCGCCATGCAGGCCTGCATGGACGGCTACGAGCTGGTTTCGCCCTACAAGGACGGCGTCAACGACGGCAGCGAAGGCTGCGTCGACGCCGCGTTGCTGGGCAGGATCGACCTGATCGTCACCACCACCGGCAACGTCAACGTCTGCGACGCCGGCATGCTCAAGGCGCTGAAGAAGCGCGCCGTGGTCTGCAACATCGGCCACTTCGACAACGAGATCGACACCGCCTTCATGCGCAAGAACTGGGCCTGGGAAGAGGTCAAGCCGCAGGTGCACAAGATCCACCGCACCGGCGCCGGCAGCTTCGACGCGCAGAACGACGACTACCTGATCCTTCTCGCCGAAGGCCGCCTGGTGAACCTGGGCAACGCCACCGGCCACCCGAGCCGGATCATGGACGGTTCCTTCGCCAACCAAGTGCTGGCGCAGATCTTCCTGTTCGAGCAGAAGTTCGCCGACCTCTCCGCCGAGAAGAAGGCCGAGCGCCTGACCGTCGAAGTGCTGCCGAAGAAGCTGGACGAAGAAGTGGCGCTGGAGATGGTCAAGGGCTTCGGTGGCGTGGTCACCCGTCTGACGCCGAAGCAGGCCGAGTACATCGGTGTGAGCACCGAAGGCCCGTTCAAACCGGACGCCTACCGCTACTGATCCACACCGAAGGGTGGGTTTTAGCCGCGCAGCGGCGTAACCCACCCTCGCTTACAACGGGTTTCTAGCGCGGTCTCGACTGTCGCCTGGCGGGTTACGCGCCGCGTAGAAACCATGATTAGCCTTCACGTATGGGGCCGGCGTCGCCAACCCGCCCTACGAAGAGAAGCGTCTCCATGACCCAGAAAAAAACCAACGTCAGCTTCGAGTTCTTCCCGGCGAAGACCGAGGCCGGGCATGAAAAACTGCTGGCCAACGCGCGCCGACTGGCCGCGGAACGCCCGCACTTCTTCTCCTGCACCTACGGCGCCGGCGGTTCGACCCGCGACCGTACGCTGAACACCGTGCTGCAGCTGGACGGCGAAGTGAAGGTGCCGACCGCACCGCATCTGTCCTGCGTCGGCGACAGTAAGGACGACCTGCGCAGCCTGCTCACGCAGTACCAGGCCGCCGGTATCCGCCGCATCGTCGCGCTGCGTGGCGACCTGCCGTCGGGCATGGGCATGGCCAGCGGCGAGCTGCGCTACGCCAACGAACTGGTCGAGTTCATCCGCCGCGAAACCGGCGACCACTTCCATATCGAAATCGCCGCCTATCCGGAAATGCACCCGCAGGCACGCGGCTTCGAGGACGACCTGGCGAACTTCGTGCGCAAGGCCCGGTCCGGCGCCGACAGCGCCATCACCCAGTACTTCTTCAACGCCGACGCCTACTTTTACTTCGTCGAGCGGGTGCGCAGGGCCGGCGTCGACACGCCGATCGTGCCGGGCATCATGCCGGTGACCAACTACAGCAAACTGGCGCGCTTCTCCGACGCCTGCGGCGCGGAACTGCCGCGCTGGATGCGCAAGCAGCTCGAAGCCTACGGCGACGACGTGCAGAGCATCCAGGCCTACGGCGAACAGGTGATCAGCGCAATGTGCGAACGCTTGCTGGCCGGTGGCGCGCCGGGGCTGCACTTCTACACCCTTAACCAGGCCGAACCGAGCCTGGCGATCTGCAGCAACCTGGGTCTCGGCGCCTGACCCAGCAGGGACTGTCCGGCAGCGCGACGCGAGCGGCCGCGATCCCTGGCGCATGACTTGCTTCCATCGCCCGCACGACCGCGGGCGCGGGTAACAGGAAAAGGGAGCTGTAGATGGCGAAAAGGATCTGCTGGGCATTGCTGTTCTGCACCGCCTGCGTGGTCGCGCAGGCCGATCCGCTGCGCATCGTCAGCGAAGCCTGGGCGCCCTACGTCTACGAAGAGAACGGCGTGGTGCGCGGCCTGGACTACGAGCTCACCGCAACGGTGCTCGAACGCCTCGGCATCACCCACGAGCTGCAACTGCTGCCGTGGAAGCGCAGCCTGGCGGAGTTCGACGAGGGCCGCGCCGACGCGATCCTCGACATCTTCCGCAACCCGGACCGCGAGCAAAGCATGGTGTTCATCGACGAGCCGCTGTCCAGCAGCGAGTTCGTGCTCTTCTACGCCCGCCAGCGACCGTTCCCGTACAGCGACCTGAACAGCCTGAAGGGCCTTCGCATCGGTGTGTCGCCGGGCTACTGGTATTCCAACGAAGCCTTTCGCCAATCCAAGGACTTCATCCGCGAGAACGCCCCCAACCATGCCGCCAATTTCGGCAAGTTGATGCTTGGACGCGTCGACATGGTGCTGATCGAGCGACGCGTCGGGCTGTACCTGGCGCAGCAGATGGGCATCCTCGATCAGCTGGACTACCACCGTCAGCTGATCAGCCACGACGACCTCTACCTGGCGCTGCGCAGAACCCCGGAGTTCGAGCGCCTGGCCGCGCGCTTCGCCATTGAGCTGCGCAAGCTCAAGGCCGAACGCGCCGCCACGCCCTGATCGACAAAACACAGCGCGAAAAGCCGGCGCGTCGCGAAGGGCTGCAGGCCGATCCCGCACAACCGCGGCACGCTCCGACCCCGCCGAAGAAGCCATCGATTCGCCGCACCGACGCGCCGCTTCGCTGCAGGCGGGTACCACTGGGCGGTGCCCGCCTGGCGCCCGAGGCTGGCGGATGAACCTCGGACCTGACACACTGTCCCAGCACTGCGGCGTTGACAGCCTCTGTTATACTCCGCGCTCCCGCCAGGCTTACGCCCGGATGCTCGGCAACTCGCCAGCAGGACCGGACGGGATCACGCCCCACAACGCGTGCATTCAAGCCAGGCAGATTGCCCTACGGCCCAGCCCTAACTGACAGGATTCCCCATGTCCTTTGCTTCCCTCGGTCTCTCCGAGGCTTTAGCCCGCGCTGTCGAAGCCGCTGGCTACACCCAGCCCACTCCGGTGCAACAGCGGGCCATCCCCGCCGTGTTGCAAGGTCGCGACCTGATGGTCGCCGCCCAGACGGGTACCGGTAAGACGGGCGGATTCGCCCTTCCGGTCCTCGAGTTGCTGTTTCCAGGTGGTCACCCCGACAAGGCCCACCGCCACGGTCCGCGCCAGCCCCGCGTACTGGTCCTGACACCGACGCGCGAACTCGCCGCTCAGGTGCATGACAGCTTCAAGCTCTACGCCCGTGACCTGCCCTTCGTCAGCGCCTGCATCTTCGGCGGCGTCGGCATGAATCCGCAGGTACAGGCGCTGGCCAAGGGCGTCGACGTGCTCGTCGCCTGCCCGGGTCGTTTGCTCGACCTGGCGAACCAGAAGGCCATCGACCTTTCCCACGTGGAAATCCTGGTCCTCGACGAAGCCGACCGCATGCTCGACATGGGCTTCATCCACGACGTCAAGAAAGTCCTCGCCAAGCTCCCCGCGCAGCGGCAGAACCTGCTGTTCTCGGCGACCTTCTCCAAGGACATCACCGATCTCGCCGGCAAGCTGCTGCACAACCCGGAGCGCATCGAGGTCACCCCGCCGAATACCACGGTGGAGCGCATCGAACAGCGCCTGTTCCGCGTCCAGGCCAGCCACAAGCGCGCGCTGCTGGCGCACCTGATCACCCAGGGCGCCTGGGAACAGGTGCTGGTCTTCACCCGCACCAAGCACGGCGCCAACCGTCTCGCCGAGTACCTCGACAAGCACGGCCTGCCGGCCCAGGCGATCCACGGTAACAAGAGCCAGAACGCGCGCACCAAGGCCCTGGCCGATTTCAAGGCCAGCGCCATCCGCATCCTGGTCGCCACCGACATCGCCGCCCGCGGCTTGGACATCGACCAGTTGCCCCATGTGGTCAACTTCGAACTGCCCAACGTCGAGGAAGACTACGTTCACCGCATCGGCCGTACCGGCCGTGCCGGGCGCAGCGGCGAGGCGATCTCGCTGGTCGCGCCGGACGAGGAGAAGCTGCTCAAGGGCATCGAACGCCTGACCAAGCAGCGCATTCCCGACGGCGACACCCTGGGCTTCGACCCGAGCACCATCGAGGCGGAGAAACCCGAAGTGCGCGAGCCGCGCCAGCCGCGCAATGCGCGTCCGCAACGCGGCGAGCGCAAGGCGGAGTCCGGCGAGAAGAAGGAACAGCCCAAGGGCCGCAACCGTCGCGGCGGCGACAAGCCAAAAGCGCAAGCCCAGGGCGACGCGGCGGCACGCCCGACCCGCGCACCGCAGATCCCGGCCAACCGCGATCCGGAAGAGTTCCTCGACGACGACGTGGACAACTTCGGCAACCGCGCCGACTACGTCAGCCCGTACCAGGGCAAGGCGCAGAACCGCGGACGTCGCCCCGCCAACGGGCAGCCCGGCCAGGGCGCACCGGCCGGCGGACGTCCGGCCGGTGGTGGCGGTCAGGGCAAGCCGCGCGCGGCTGGCCAAGGCCAGGGTGGCCGTGGCAAGGGGCCGAAGCGTGACGACCAACGTGCCCGCCCGCAAGGCGGCCGCGACCGTGACGAATCGCGCCAGGAGCCTGCCGTTCGCGGCGCACGCGACAAGCAGCCGCTGATCGTGCACAAGGAATCGAAGGCCGACCGCCTGCCGACTCCCGAGCAGCTCGATCAACTGCCGCAGCGTCCGCGCGGCGAGAAGCCGGCGCTGCTGACCCGCAACCGCTGAAGCACTCCGTTACGCCGTCGCGCGGCAAAACGAAGAACGCCGGCCCTGGGCCGGCGTTTTCGTTGGTGCGTGATCGCTTACTTGCGCACACCTTCGAAGGTGAAATACAGCTCGACCGCGTTGGACTGCGGGCCGAGGTCCATCATCTTGCCGAAGTCCATGCGGTTGATGGTGGTGGAACCCTCGAAACCGGCACGGTAGCCGCCCCAGGGGTCCTTGCCTTCGCCGAGGAAGGTCGACTTGATCACGATCGACTTGGTCACGCCGAGCAGGGTCAGGTCGCCGGTCACGTCGGCAGTCAGCTTGCCATCGGCGTTCTTGCCGGTGGGCTTGACGCTGGTGGAGACGAAGGTGGCTTCGGGGAATTTGGCCACGTTGAGGAAGTCGCCACTGGAGACGTGCTTGTCACGCTCGGCATGGTTGGAGAATACGCTGGCGGTCTTCAGGGTGACGTTGATCTTGGCGTCTTCCGGCTTGGCGGCATCGAAGCTGAAAGTGCCGTCGAAGTCGCGGAAGGTGCCGGTGATGTAGCTGTAGCCAAGGTGGCTGACCTTGAAGTCGACGAAGGCGTGCTGGCCTTCCTTGTCGATGGTGTAGTCGGCGGCCATGACGTTGCCGGCCAGCAGTGCGCCACCGAGGGCCAGGGAAAGCAGGGATTTCTTCAGCATGACGAGTTCCTTCCAGTGAATATCAAGGTTTGGCTTTGCGGCCGAGCATGCGCGCCAGGGTGGCATCACGGTCGATGAAGTGGTGTTTCAGCGCCGCCAGGCCATGAAGCCCGGCGAAGATCACCAGGGTCCAGGCAAGGTAGAGGTGGATATCGCCGGCAACGTCCGCCTGATTCGGCAACCCGCTGACCAGCGCCGGTACGTCGAACAGGCCGAACACCGGAATCCCCACGCCGTCGGCGGTGGAAATCAGGTAGCCGGCGATCATCACGACGAACAGGGCGACATAGAGGAACAGGTGGCCGGCCTTCGCGGCCAGGCGCGTCCGCGGCCCCTGGTTGGGCGTGGGAGGCGGCGGCGGGCTGACGAAACGCCAGACCACGCGCAGCAGCATCACCGCCAGCAGCACCAGGCCGATGCTCTTGTGCAGGTCCGGGCCGGCTTTGCGCCACGCATCGTAGTAGCCGAGGCCGACCATCCAGATGCCCAGCCCGAACATGCCGAACACGGTCAGCGCCACGCCCCAGTGCAGGATCACGCTGACCAGTCCATAGCGAGCGGGAGAGTTGCGCAGTTGCATCGTTGTCTGACCTTGCCTGTCGGAGAATGAGCAGAGATTACCTTCAAGATAATGGTTTAAAAGCGCAATAATCTGCTCCGAAATATCGAAGTATTAGATATCAAGATTTTTCAGGGGGCGTTCGCCCGGCTCATCGACGGACCGATCTGCTAGGCTTCGCGCTCTTTTTCGGAGGCCACCATGAGTCAGAACCACGACTGGATGCAGCGCGACCTCGCCGTACTCTGGCATCCCTGCACGCAGATGAAGGATCACGAGCGCCTGCCGGTGATCCCGATCCGTCGCGGCGAAGGCGTCTGGCTCGAGGATTTCGATGGCAAGCGCTACCTGGACGCGGTCAGCTCCTGGTGGGTCAACGTGTTCGGCCACGCCAACCCGCGGATCAACCAGCGCATCAAGGACCAGGTCGACCAGCTCGAGCACGTGATCCTCGCCGGTTTCAGCCACCAGCCGGTGATCGAGCTGTCCGAGCGCCTGGTCAAACTGACGCCCGCCGGGCTGGAGCGGGTGTTCTACGCCGACAACGGCTCCTCGTGCATCGAAGTCGCGCTGAAGATGAGCTACCACTACTGGCTCAACGTCGGCCGTCCGGAGAAGAAGCGCTTCGTCACCCTGTCCAACAGCTACCACGGCGAAACCGTGGCGGCGATGTCGGTGGGCGACGTCGCGCTGTTCACCGAGACCTACCGGTCGCTGCTGCTGGACACCCTCAAGGTGCCCAGCCCGGACTGCTACTTCCGTCCCGAGGGCATGTGCTGGGAGGAACACTCGAGGGTGATGTTCGCGCACATGGAGCGCACCCTCGCCGAGCACCACCATGAGGTCGCCGCGGTGATCGTCGAGCCGCTGATCCAGGGCGCCGGCGGCATGCGCATGTACCACCCGGTGTACCTCAAGCTGCTGCGCGAGGCCTGCGACCGCTATGGCGTGCACCTGATCCACGACGAGATCGCCGTCGGCTTCGGCCGCACCGGAACGATGTTCGCCTGCGAGCAGGCCGGCATCCGCCCGGACTTCCTCTGCCTGTCCAAGGCCCTCACCGGCGGCTACCTGCCGCTCGCCGCCTGCCTGACCACCGACGAGATCTACCAGGCCTTTTACGCCGAGTACGACACCCTGCGCGCCTTCCTCCACTCGCACAGCTACACCGGCAACCCGCTGGCCTGCGCGGCGGCGCTGGCGACCCTGGACATCTTCGAGGAAGACAAGGTGATCGAGGCCAACCGCGCCCTCGCCCTGCGCATGGCCGAAGCCACCGCGCACCTCGCCGACCACCCGCACGTCGCCGAAGTGCGCCATACCGGCATGGCCCTGGCCATCGAGATGGTCCGGGACAAGCCGAGCAAGACCGCCTATCCGTGGCAGGAACGCCGCGGCCTGGCGGTTTACCAGCACGGCCTGTCGCGCGGGGCGCTGCTGCGTCCGCTGGGCAGCGTGGTGTACTTCCTGCCGCCCTACGTGATCACCCCGGAGCAGATCGACTTCCTCGCCGAGGTCGCCAGCGAAGGCATCGACCTGGCCACGCGCAGCCACGTCAGCGTGTCGGTGAACCGCGACCTGCATCCGAACCATCGCGATCCGGGCTGAAGCCGGCCACAGGACAGGCGGAACCCGCCTTCGCTCCGCAGGGCGGATGACGCTCTTTTCATCCGCCCTGCGGCGCCCGGTGGATCGGAAAAGCGCGATCCACCCTACGAAACGCTCGACGAAACTCTGGCCGGTGGGTTACGCGGCCTTCGGCATCGAGTAGGCCGGCGTATCGAGCGAGGACGCTAACCCACCCTACGAAATGGCGCCCGAACCCACGGGGCAGTGCAAACGGCCAACGCGGCGCACAGCGCCCCGTAGGGTGCGCCGCGCGCACCAACGCATCACGCCGCCATCGGCAAAGCCGGTAGAATTGCGCCTCACCTCTCGCCGGCCCGGAACCCTATGCGCCTCTCCCGCTTCTTCGTCGACGCCCCGCTCGCCCTCGGCCAGCACGAACTGCCCGAGGCCCAGGCCCATTACCTCGGTCGCGTGCTGCGCCTGAACGCCGGCGCCGCCGTGCAGCTGTTCGACGGCAGCGGCTTCGAGTACCTCGGCGAACTGGCGGAGGTCGGCAAGAAGAGCGTGCGCGTCGAACTGAACGAGCGCGTCGAGGGGCAGGCCGAATCGCCGCTGCGCGTGCACCTCGGCCAGGGCCTGTCGCGTGGCGAGCGGATGGACTGGGCGATCCAGAAAGCCACCGAGCTGGGTGTCGCGGAGATCACCCCGATCTTCAGCGAGCGTTGCGAAGTGCGCCTGAAGGACGAGCGCGCCGACAAGCGCCTGGCCCACTGGCGCCAGGTGGCGATCAGCGCCTGCGAGCAATGCGGCCGCTCGCGGCTGCCGACGATCCATTCGCCGTTGCCGTTGGCGCAGTGGCTCGAGCAGACGCCGGCCGATCTCAAGCTGGTCCTGCATCCTTTCGCCGAGCCGCTGAGCAGCCACGCCAAGCCGACCAGCCTGGCCTTCCTCATCGGCCCCGAGGGCGGCCTCAACGACGACGAGGTCACCAGCGCCAGCCGTGCCGGCTTCCACCCCGCGCGGCTCGGCCCGCGTGTGCTGCGCACCGAAACCGCGCCAGTGGTGGCGCTGGCCGTGGCCCAGCAGTTGTGGGGCGATTTCTAGCTGAGATATCCGCGGCTGATAAAGGAAGCTCATCACGCGGGTTGCACCCGCCCTACGAAGCCAATATGGCCACTCCGGTCCGGTATGGTGGGCTTCAGCCCACCGGGTTCGTCGATGCCGGGCTGGTGGGCTCAAGCCCACCCTACGCACGCCCCTGCAGGAGCTCGCTCGCGATCAACGCGCCCCAAAAGCATCGCCAGCAAGCTGGCGCCTACAGTCCCGTAGGGTGAACGTCCGACTCCCCACGGCCCCCAACGAAAAGCCCCGCATGGCGGGGCTTTTTCATGGCCGTGACGCTCAGCGCCGGGGGACTTCGCCTTTCCTCTTCAGGTAGTCGTCGAACAGCTGGTTGGCGTTGCCCAGCGACATCAGGTGCGCGTAGATCCAGCCGAGGAAGCCGGACCTGTGAAGATCGAGCACCTGCTCGTCGGCGAGGCCGAGGAACTTCGCCTCGTCCACGGCCTGGAAATCGCTGAGCACGAAGGTTTCGCCGCTGGCGTGGGTGAGCGTCAGGGTGCGGCTGGAAAGCAGCTGCAGTTCGTTGAGCTTGGCGACGAACAGCCGGGTGCGCTCCATCTCGGCGGTGAAGTTCTGCAGGAACTGGATCATCTCGTCGAGGAACTCGCTGTTGCGCCCCTCGGCATCGAACAGCTCGCGGCCGGTTTCCTCGTTCCAGCCGCCGTAGGCGGCGTCGAAGCAGACGGTGAAGGTGGCGTCGTCCTGCGCCATGACGAACGGGTAGCGGCGAACGAAGGCCGGGATGTAGGTGTTGGCCTGCCACTGATGCTCGCCGTCGACGTAGCCGTTGTGGCCGTCCTTGAGGCCGAGCAGGGCGATCGGCATGGCCTTGTCGCCCTCGCCGATGAACACCAGCGGGTAATGCCGCGCCGCCTGGAAGAACTCCAGCCCGGCCACCGGGACCAGATGGGTAGCGGCGGCGAATTCGCAATTCTGCGCGGTCCGCAGCTTCAGCGTGCGGTGTTCCTCGCGGTTGAGCGCCTTGATTTGCTTGTAGAGCAACAGGGTGGTCATGAATGACTCCTGGGTCGGTGGACGGTCGAGGCGGGAGCGCCCGCCTGAGGGTTCTGACGGTCCTAACCATAGCCAAGGGTTCCCGCCGGCGAAAGCCGCGCTGCCCTACCTGCGCTCCATCCAGTCCACGAACTGCTCGGCGACCAGCGGCCGACTGAAGTAATAGCCCTGGCCCAGCGCGCAGCCGTGCTCGCGAAGGAATTGCAGCTGGCTGGACGTTTCGATGCCCTCGGCGACGCACTCCAGCCGCAGGTTGGCGGCGATCAGCAGGATGGTTTCCACCAGCAGCAGGTCGCTGGCCTCGCCGTTCAGGTCGAGGAAGCTGCGGTCGATCTTCAGCCGGTCCAGCGGCAGGCGCTTGAGGTAGGTCAGCGACGAATAGCCGGTGCCGAAATCGTCGATAGCGAAGCGCACGCCGAGGGCCTTGAGCTCCTGCATGGCATCGATGCACCGTTCGGCATCCTCCAGCAGCACGCCTTCGGTGATCTCCAGCTCCAGCGCCGAGCCGGCCAGCCCGTGGCGCTGCAGACAGTCGCCGACGCGTTGCGCGAAGCCGGCCTGGCGCAGCTCGCGCGGGCTGACGTTGACCGCCATGACCAGGTGCGGCCAGCGCCGGTGCCACTCGGCCAGCGTCGCGCAGGCCTGCTCCAGCACCCACTGGTCGAGTTCCTGGACGAGCCCGGTTTCCTCGGCCAGCGGGATGAAGGCGGCCGGCTCGATGTCGCCGCGCTCGGGATGATTCCAGCGCAGCAGCGCTTCGACCCCGCAGACCTCGCCGCTCTCCAGCGCCAGTTGCGGCTGGTATTCCACGCGCAGCTGATGGCGCGCGATGGCCTGGCGCAGTTCGCTTTGCAGTTGCAGGCGCTGGTCGATGGCGTCCTGCATCTCGGGGGCGAAGAAGTGCAGCGCATTGCGCCCGCCGAGCTTGGCCCGGTACATCGCGGTGTCCGCCTGTTTCAGCGCGTCGGTGGCGAGCTGCGCGCCGATGGGATGCAGGGCGATGCCGATGCTGGCGCTGGCCGACAGTTCGTGGCCGTCCACCACGCAGGTTTCCACTAGGGACCGGAGCAGCTTCTCGCCGACTTCGGCGGCGTACTTGGCGGCCGCCTCCGGCTGCGTCGCGAGGCCTTCGAGCAGCACCACGAATTCATCGCCGCCCAGTCGAGCCAGCGTGTCTTCCGTGCGCAGGCAGCGCGCCAGGCGCGCGGTGACCTCGCGCAGCAGGGCATCGCCGACCGGATGGCCGAGGCTGTCGTTGACCGTCTTGAAGTGATCCAGGTCGATGAACAGCAGCGCGCCGAAGCGCTGCTCGCGCTGCTCGCGGTCCATCGCGTGCTGCAGGCGGTCCAGCAGCAGCCGGCGGTTCGGCAGGCCGGTCAGCTCGTCGCTGTAGGCCAGCCGCTCGATTTCGCGCTGGTAGCGCTGGCGTTCGGAAATATCGGTGATGCTCAGGCGCAGCAGCGGCCGTTCGCCGCCCGGCAGGCGCACCAGGCGCACCTCGCAGGGCCGCACGCGTCCGGCACGGTCGCGGATCAGCCAGTCGAACACCGGCACCTCGCCGGCGAGCGCGGCCCGCAGCAGGTCCACCGCGACCGTCTGGGAGGCGCGTCCATCGGCCTGTTGCGGCGGGCTGAACTCGACCGGCTGGCGGCCGAGCAGTTGTTCGCGCGGCAGGCCGGTGAGCCGCGAGGCGTTGCCGTTGACCTCGACGATGCCGTTCTTCGCATCGAACATCATGATCGCCTCGGGCGCGTGCTCCACCAGCGTCTGGTAGCGCGCCTCGGCCTCGCGGCGCTCGGTGATGTCGGCCAGCAGCGCCAGGCAGGCCTGCAGGTGGCCCTCGGCGTCGCGCACGGCGCGCAGGCTGAGGCGGGTGAAGACGACGCTGCCGTCGGGACGAAGGAAACGTTTCTCCATCTCGTAGTCGTCGCGCTCGCCAGACACCAGCTCGGCGAACAGCACAGCCTCGTAGGCCAGGTCGTCCGGGTGGCTGACCTGATTCCAAGGCGCTGCGTGCAACGCCTCGAGGCTGCGGCCGAGAATCTGGCACAGGCGCAGGTTCATTTCGCGCCACTGCTGCTGCGGGCCGAGCATGGCCATGCCGATCAGCGGGGCCTCGAAGAACAGCCGCAGCCACTCGTCGCGCTCGCGCAGCTGCTGCTCCGCGAGGCGCCGCGCGCTGACGTCCTGGATCGCGCCATAGATGCGCACCAGCTGCGTACCGTCGCGTTCCACCAGGCCGTTGATACGCACCCAGCGTGGTGTGCCGCGGCCGCCGACGAGGCGGGTTTCCAGGTCGAAATCGTTGCCGGAAAGCAATAGCCCGGCCATCGTCTGCTTGAGCAGCTCGCGGCCCTCGGCATCGAACAGTCCGAGCACGCGCTGGTAGCTCGGCTGGCCGTCGAAGGCGTCCACTTCGAGGATGCGCAGGCAGCCCTCGCTCCAGAACATGCGCAGGTCCGGGTACTCCAGCACCCAGCCGCCGATATCGGCGATGGCTTCGGTCTGCGCCAGCAGGTGAGCCTGGCGCAACAACTCGCCGCGGCGCTCGTCCAGCTCGCGGGCGAGCCGTTCGCGGATCGTCACGTCCTGCTGCAGGGCGAGGAAATGGCTGACGCCCTCGGCATCGCGAATCGGGGCCAGGGTCAGCTCGTTCCAGAATGCCGTACCGTCCTTGCGGAAGTTGCGCAGCACCACCTGGCAGGGTTCGCCGCGCTGCAGCGCCCGGCGCAACTGCTGCATCTGCACCTGCTGGCCGTGGTTGCCGCAGAGGAAACGCAGATCCCGGCCGAGTACCTCGCCCTGCGCATAGCCGCTCATCCGCTCGAACTGCGGGTTGCAGTAGATCAACGGCAAATCGGCGTGCCGCGCGTCGGCGATGGTCAGGCCCAGCGGCACCGCCTTCAGCGCCTTGTCGCTCATTCCGGGAACCGGCGAAGCCGAAGACGGCAGCGCATCGACCGCCACCGCGCGCAGCCAGCCGCGACGCCGCAGTGCGGGGCTGAGGCCGGCCAGCAGCGGAATGCCGAGTACCACCATGAGCAACCCGCGGGCAGCCCAGTGGCCTTCCTTGAGCGGTTTGACCGACTGCCAGAGGAAGGTCGTCAGCGCCTCCTGGTGGTCACTGACGAAGGTCGCGACGATCAGCGGCAGCAGCACGCCCAAGCCGAGAAACTGCGCCCAGCTGCGCGGGCCGCGCAGCGCGGGGTCAAACGGCCGACCGCTCAGCAGCAGCCAGCCCAGACCGCAGCAGAGCGTTTCCGGAATCGCCAGGAACGGCGCCCAGGCCCATTCGCCGAGGCTGATGCCGATTACCAGCACGCCGTTGAGATAGACCGAAGGCAGCACCCACGCGCCCCACCAGAGGCTGAACACCAGGCCCAGCGCCAGCGACGGATACCACAGCGGCAACGCGTCGGGGCTGCTCCAGGCCAGCGCCGCGGCGCTGGAAAGCAGCAGCAACGGCAGCGGCAACCAGCGGGTCCAGCCAGGCAGGCGGTCGGATCGGGCGGCGGGCATGAGACCTCGTCGGGGAAATGCCGTAATCAGAGCGGCTCCGAACCGCACGGGCGGCAGGGATGGGTTCGAGGGGGTGGCGAAGAAGCGGAGGCTAGGCTAAAGGGCTGCGCGGAAGCCGTCCAGACAAACCAAAGGGCAAGAATTGCGCCGTATCGGCGGCATGATTGACGGCGGCGACACCGGCGCGTCGCGCGGCGGCTAGACCGCGTCGCGCGG
>NZ_DEYR01000024.1:0-3865 GCF_002364635.1 Pseudomonas sp. UBA3153 | reverse complement strand
CATCGGCGCGCCGAGCGCCCCGCCGAGCGCCGAGGTGCGCCTGGACGGCGTGGTGGAAGACCGCATCTACCTCGGCAACCTCACCGAGTACCGCGTGCGCACCGGCCCGTTCGGCGTCGTCTGCGTGCGCGTTCCGCGCCAGGGTGGCGCGCCGCAGGGCGACTTCGAGCACGGCGCGGCGGTGAGCATCGGCTGGGACCAGGCCAAGGGCCTGGCGATGGCCGTCTGAACTGACGCTTCGACCCTTTTAGAACGACACGACGACCAGGAGACGGACGATGGACAAGAAGACTTTCATCAAGACGCTACGCAGCTGGCAGAACGGTTCGATCACCCGCCGCGACTTCCTCGGCCGCACCGGCCTCGGCCTGGCCGCCGCGGTGATGGCGGCGAATATGCCGGGGCTGCTGACCAGCCGCGCCTTCGCCGCCGAGAAGGGCAGCATGGGCGACCGCGTCAACCTGGCGACCTGGCCGAATTACCACAGCCCGGACAACTTCGCCGCCTTCGCCGAAGCCACCGGCGCCAAGGTGCAGATGAACGTGTTCGGCTCCAACGAGGAGATGCTCGCCAAGCTGCAGGCCGGCGGCAGCGGCTGGGACGTCTTCGTACCGACCAACTACACCATCAGCACCTACGTCGAGCTGGGGCTGATCGAGCCGCTGGACCTCTCGCGCATCCCCAACTTCGATCCCAAGGCCTTCGAGCAGCGCTTCATGGCCCAGGGCACGGTGGACGGCAAGGTCTACGCGGTGCCGAAGAACTGGGGAACCACCGGCATCGTCTACGACTCCAGCGCGCTGAAGACCCCGGTGGACAGCTGGAAGCAGTTCTGGGACCTGACCAAGACCAGCGCCTCGGGCCGCACCATCGTCCACGACTACCAGCTCACCGCCATTGGCAACGCGCTCAAGTACTTCGGCTACAGCTTCAACTCGCTGGACCCCAAGGAACTGGCCGACGCCGAGAAGCTGCTGATCGACTGCAAGCCGCACCTGTTCGCGATCAACTCCGACATCCAGCCGTCGATGCGCAGCGGCGATGCCTGGATGGCCATGTGCTGGACCGGCGACGCCTCGCAGCTGCACCGCGACAACCCCGACATGCAGTTCGCCCTGGGCCGCGAGGGCGGCGAACTGTGGAGCGATTTCTTCGCCATTCCCAAGGGCGCCGAGCACCGCGATGCGGCCTACGCGCTGATCAACTACCTGCTCGATCCGGCGCACAACAAGCTGGAAGTCGAGGCCCACGGCTACCCGAGCGGCGACAAGCGCGTGGACGCGCTGCTGCCCAAGGAAATGCTCGACGACCCGATCATGTACCCGGCCGCCGAGCTGCTCAGCCACCTGGAGTTCGGCGCCGCGGCGACCCTCACCAGCCCCGTGCGCGCCGAGCTGATGGCGCGCTTCAAGGCGGCGTGACGATGCCTGCAATTTCCGCCCGGGAAGGGGAGCCGAATGCCTGAGGTCTTGCCTATGCGCGGGGATTCGCCGATGAACACCGCCGTCAATGCGTCGCCCGCCGGGGTGGCGCCAGCGCTGGGCCTCGGCCGGCGCATCACCTGGCTCCTGCTGCTGCCCTCGACGCTGTGGTTCCTGCTGCTGTTGCTGATGCCGCTGCTGGTCATCCTGGTGTTCAGCTTCGGCGAGCGCAGCTCGGTGGGCGGCTACGGCGGCGGCTTCACCCTCGACAACTACCTGGCGCTGGGCTCGCGTGCCGGCGCCTTCAGCAACACCCTAGTGCTGGCGCCGCTGGGCACCCTGGTGTGCCTGCTGGTGGCCTATCCGCTGGCCTACTTCCTGGCGGTGAAGGTGCGGCGCAACCGCTCGCTGCTGCTGACCCTGGTGATCGTTCCGTTCTGGACCAGCTTCCTGATCCGCACCTACGCCTGGATCTTCATCCTCGGCGGCAAGGGCATCCCGGCGCTGCTGGCGAGCCTCGGCCTGGAAGGCGTGCGGCTGATCAACACGCCCACCGCGGTGCTGGTGGGGATCGTCTACGGCTACCTACCGCTGATGGTGTTCCCGCTCTACGTCAGCCTGGAGAAACTCGACAAGCGTCTGCTGGAAGCCTCCGGCGACCTCGGCGCGAGCCGCTTCGAGACCTTCCGCCGCGTCACCCTGCCGCTGTCGGCGCCGGGGATGATCACCGGCGTGATGCTGGTGTTCATCCTGCTGATGGGCGAGTTCCTGATTCCGGCGATCCTCGGCGGCGGCAAGGTGTTCTTCGTCGGCAACGCGCTGGTCGACCTGTTCCTGCAGTCGCGCAACTGGCCGTTCGGCAGCGCCCTGGCGATGACGCTGGTGGCCTTGATGCTGGCGATCATCCTGGTCTACCTGAAACTCGCGGCGCGCTTCGGCGGCGCCAGCCGCGACGGAGTGCTGTGAGATGTGGCTGCGCAGTTATTCGACGTCGCTGTACCTGTTCCTCTACGCGCCCATCGCGCTGATCATGGTGTTCGCCTTCAACGCCGGGCGTAGCGGGTTGTCCTTCCAGTGCTGCTCGGTGCAGTGGTTCGGCCGCGCCTTCGGCAACCCGTTCATCATGGAGGCGCTGGGCAACAGCGCGCTGATCGCCCTCTGCTCGGCGTTGCTCTCGACGCTGTTCGGCACCCTCGCGGTGTTCGGCCTGCAGCGTGTCGGCGGCCGCGTGCGGCGCTTCTTCGACGCGCTGACCTACTGCGCGATCATCGTGCCGGGAATCGTCATCGGCATCGCCACGCTGATCGCCTTCATCACCCTGTTCGACCTGCTCAACCCGCTGCTGCAGGCCATCGATCCGGCGCTGCCGCGCCTGCGCATGGGCTTCGGTACGGTGGTGGCGGCGCACTCGCTGTTCACCATGGCGCTGGTCATGGTCATCGTGCGGACCCGCGTCGAGGCGCTGGACAAGGCCCTGCTGGAAGCGTCGGCGGACCTCTACGCACCACCGCTGTCGACCTTCTTCCGGGTGATCCTGCCGCAGATCGCCCCGGCGATCCTCGCCGGCTTCCTGCTCGCCTTCACCTTCAGCTTCGACGATTTCATCATCGCCTTCTTCGTCGCCGGCTCCGAAACCACCCTGCCGATCTACATCTTTTCCTCGATCCGGCGCGGCATCACGCCCGAGATCAACGCGCTGTCCACGGTGATCATCGCCGCCTCGCTGGCGCTGCTGGTGGCCTCGCGCTACCTGCAGAACCGCCAGCCCGGCGCCTGATCCGTCCTGCTTACTGCCCTGAAGGTGAACGCCATGCGCGACCAGCTGTACATCAACGGCCAATGGGTCGGCCCCGACCTGGGCGGCCGCTTCGAAACCCTCGATCCGGCCACCGAGGAGCCGCTGCACAGCCTGCCGGCGGCGACCGAGGAAGACATCGACCACGCCGTGCGCGCGGCCCGCCAGGCGTTCCGCAACTGGGGCGAGAGCCGCGGTGCCGAGCGCGCGGCCTGGCTCGACCTGCTCGCCGATGGCCTGGAGGCGCGCCACGAAGAGCTCGCCGTGCTGGAAGTGCGCGACAACGGCAAGCCGCTGCCGGAGGCGCGCTGGGACGTCGGCGACGCGATCGGCTGCTTTCGCTATTACGCCGGCCTCGCCCGCGAACTGGACGGCCGCCAGAACGAGCCGCTGGCGCTACCCGACGAGCGCTTCCGCTGCTCGCTGCGCTACGAGCCGGTCGGCGTGGCGGGCCAGATCATCCCCTGGAACTACCCGTTGCTGATGGCCGCCTGGAAGGTCGCGCCGGCGCTGGCGGCGGGCGCCACGGTGGTGCTCAAACCGTCCGAGCTGACCTCGCTGAGCGCGCTGGAACTGGCCGCCGCGGCCGACCGCATCGGCCTGCCGGCCGGCGTGCTGAACGTCGTCACCGGCCTCGGCGGCGAGGCCG
>NZ_DEYR01000023.1:58554-58953 GCF_002364635.1 Pseudomonas sp. UBA3153 | reverse complement strand
GCGAGATGCCGAGCAGGGCGGCAAGGTCGCGGCTCGCCGGCAGCCGCGTGCCGCCGGGCAGGCGCCCGTCCAGCATGCGCTCGCGCAAGGCCTGGTAGAGCTGGCGGGCGAGACCCTTGCTGGGTTCGAGGCGGATGCCGGAAAGGTCGAAGGGAAGCGGGACAGCTGGCATGGATTGGCCCTGTCGAAGTCGGCATAAATGGATCTTGGGAAAGGCCAATAGTCTGCATAGGATGATCCCGTCAAGCCAGGAGAATCACCCCATGTACGTCCCAACCGCCTTCCGCCAGGACGGACTCGCCGAACTGCACCTGCAGATCGCCGACAGCCGCCTGGCGATGCTGGTCAGCCACGCCGCGGACGGGTTGCAGGCCAGCCACCTGCCGTTGCTGCTGGTGC
>NZ_DEYR01000023.1:3220-58387 GCF_002364635.1 Pseudomonas sp. UBA3153 | reverse complement strand
ACCTGCCGTTGCTGCTGGTGCCGGAGGAGGGGCGGTTCGGCACGCTCTACGGGCATGTCGCCCGGGCCAATCCGCACGGGCGGGTGCTCGCCGAGGGCGGTCCGGCGCTGGCGGTGTTCAGCGGGCCGGATGCCTACGTGAGCCCGTCCTGGTATCCGGCGAAGGCCGAGCACGGCAAGGTGGTGCCGACCTGGAACTACATCGCCGTCCACGCGCAGGGTCGCGCCGAGGTCTTCGACGAACCGGCGCGCCTGCTCGACCTGCTCGCCCGCCTCAGCGATCGTCACGAGGGCGGGCGCGCGAAACCCTGGGCGCTGGGCGATGCGCCGCGCGACTATATCGATGCCATGCTGCGCGCCATCGTCGGTTTCGCGTTGCCCATCGAGCGCCTGGAAGGCAAGTGGAAGCTCGGCCAGAACCGCAGCGCCGCGGACCGCCAGGGCGTGCGTGTCGGTCTCGGCGCCAGCACCGACGCGCGCGACCGGGAACTGGCGCAGCGCATGCTTGAAGAACCCTGAATCCACGCAGAAGGAACCCGCATGTCCACCCTCGAAATCCGCGCCGTCACGGCGGCCGACCACGACGCCTGGCTGCCGCTCTGGCACGGCTACCTGAGCTTCTACAAGAGCGAACTCGCCGAAGGCACCACGCCGGTCACCTGGCGGCGCTTCCTCGACCCCGCGGAGCCGATGCACGCCGCGCTGGCCTGGCAGGACGGCCGCGCCGTCGCGGTGGTGCACTGGATCTTCCACCGCTCCTGCTGGACGCTGGGCGACTACTGCTACCTGCAGGACCTGTTCGTCGCCGGCGACCTGCGCGGCGGCGGCATCGGCCGGCGGATGATCGAGCACGTCTACGCCGAGGCCCGCGCCGCCGGCGCCTCGCGCGTGCACTGGCTGACCCACGAAACCAACACCGACGCCATGCAGCTCTACGACCGCATCGGCGACCGCTCCGGCTTCGTCCAGTACCGCAAGCTGTTCTGACCAGGAAGTGCCCCATGACTGCTGAACGACACCTCGACTGGCAACCCGTCGCCGCGCCGTCGCACACTCCCATCGACGGCCGTTTCGTGCGGCTGGAACCGCTGGATAGCGCACGCCACGGCGACGATCTGTGGCGGGCGCTGCAGGGGCCGGAGGCCGACCCGCTGCTGTGGGAATACCTGCCCTATGGGCCATTCGCCGAGCGCGCGTCCTTCGATGCCTGGCTGGCGGGCAACCAGGCCAGCGCCGATCCGCTGTTCTTCGCCGTCATCGATCGCGCCAGCGGGCGCGCGGTCGGCCTGCTCGCCTACCTGCGCCTGGCGCCGAAGGACGGCTGCATCGAGATCGGCCACATTGCCTTCGGCCGCGTCATGCAGCGCACGCCGGGCTCGACCGAGGCGGTCTACCTGCTGGCGCAACGGGTGATGGGCGAGCTGGGCTACCGCCGCCTGGAATGGAAGTGCAACGCGCTCAACGCCCGCTCGATGCGTGCGGCGCAGCGCCTGGGCTTCGTCCACGAAGGCACCTTCCGCCAGCACATGGTGGTCAAGGGGCGCAACCGCGACAGCGCCTGGTTCTCCCTGCTCGACAGCGAATGGCCGCGCTGCCAGGCGGCATTCGCGCGCTGGCTGGGCGAGGACAACTTCGATGGGGAAGGGCGCCAGAAGCAGAGCCTGGAAGCACTGCGCGGCTGAGGGGCGGCCGGCGCTTCAGGCCGCCGGTTCGTTGCTCAGCCTGAGCGTCACCTTGTTCTGGTTCAGGCACTGCAGCAGCTTGCCGGTGGGCTGCTGGTCGGTGATCAGGCAGTCGACCTGGTGCCAGGAGGCGTAGCGACCGGGGAAGGTGCTGTTGAACTTGGAATGGTCGGCGACGATCAGCGTCTTGCTCGAACGCTGCATCATCGTGCTGTACACCGCGCTGCAGTCGATCAGCGCATCGCTGGCGCCGTCGTCCGACAGGCCGCTGGCGCCGAGAATCGCGTAGTCCGCTGAGAAGCCGTTGAGGAAGGCGATGGTGTGCGCGCCGACCATCGCGCCCTCGGTGGCGTGGTACTCGCCGGGCAGCACGAAGACGCGGATGGTCGGGTTGATCGACAGCACCGTGGCCACGCCGAAGGAGTGCGTGAGCACGGTGATGTCCTTCATCTCGGTGGCGATGCGCCGGGCCACGTGCACGGTGGTGGAGCCGGAGCCGAGCATGAGGATCTGCGCATCGGCGATCAGCTGCACGGTGGCCCGCGCGATGCGTTCGCGCTCGTTGATGTAGAGGCGGTGGCGTTCGGTCAGCGAGGGCTCGCTGGCGATGGCGCGCACGGCGCCGCCGTAGGTGCGGTTCAGGTGGCCGCCCTGGGTCAGCTCGTCGAGGTCGCGGCGGATGGTTTCGGTGGACACGTTGTGCAGGCGGGCCAGGTCGACGATACGCAGGCTCGGCGCATTGTTGAGTTCCGCCATGATCTTGGCCTGGCGTGCGGTTTTCGCTCTGGACATGTGCCCTCGAATCGCTGCGTTGAAGGTGGGCGCCAACTGTGGGATTCACCACAAAAAGGCCGATGGATTGCGCATGGTAGATCATTCGCCCCCGTGCGGGAACGCCCGGCGCCGTCACCTGACTGCGCGGCGTTGAAGGCTTTCCCGTCGCCCGAAATGGGGTCGTCTCGCCATGAAAATGTTGCAAGCGCAATATTTAATCTTGTTGCAGTGGTTCAAATGTTGTACTTCTAGCGCACCAAGGTTGTGGGGTTTGTCATGTTGTACGAAAGCGAATTTCTTCAGCGGCTCGAAGCCGGGCTGCGCGGGGCGCTGCCGAACTGGGGGCTGCCGGGGGATGCGGCGGTCAGATTGCTGGCGATCTCGGAGAACGCCACCTATCTGGTCGAGGACACTGCCACAAAACGCCGGCAGGTGATTCGCGTGCAGCGCCCCGACTATCACAGCGTCGCCGAGATCGAGTCCGAGCTGAGCTGGATTCTCGCGTTGCGCGAGTCCGGCCTGGTCAGCGCGCCGGCGCCGATTCCCACCCTCGACGGACGCCTGCTGTGCTCCTTCGCCGATGGCGACAGGGTGCGCCACGTCGCCGCCTTCGAGTGGATGCCGGGCAGCGAGCCGGACGCCGCCGGCGACCTCGCCGAGTGGTATCGCGTGCTCGGCCAGATCAACGCGCGCCTGCACCAGCACAGCCGCAGCTGGGTCAAGCCAGAGGGCTTCGTGCGCAAGGTGTGGGACTTCGACACCATCATCGGCCCGCGGGCGCACTGGGGCGACTGGCGCCAGGCGCTGGGCCTCGATGCGCACGGACGCGACGTGCTGGAACGTACCCAGGCGCTGCTGCGCGCGCAGACCGCGGCCTACGGCACCGATGCGCAGCGTTTCGGCCTGGTCCACTGCGACATGCGCCCGGCCAACCTGCTGGTGCATGGCGACCGCCTCAGCGTGATCGACTTCGACGACTGCGGGTTGAGCTGGTACGCCTACGACTTCGCCGCCTGCGTCAGCTTCCTCGAGGAAGACCCGCGGATACCGGACTTCCTCGCCGCCTGGCTGGACGGCTATCGCAGCGTTGCCGAGTTGCCCCGGGAGGACGAGGACGCCATTCCCATGCTGCTGATGCTGCGTCGCATGCAACTCACCGCCTGGATCGCCAGCCACGCCGAAACGCCCACCGCGCAGTCGATGGGCGAGGACTACACCCGCGGCACCGTTGCCCTGGCCGAGCGCTACCTGAGCGCCTATGCAGAGAAGGACCCGAGATGACCGAGTCGAAGCAAATCCTCCAGTTGAACCGCTTCGACATGGCCAGCGCCGAGCGCCTCGACGCGCGCCTGGCGACGCTGGTCGAGCGTCGCCGCGCCTCGTTCGGCGCCTCCTCGGTGCTGTTCTACCAAAAGCCGCTGGAGATCGTTCGCGCCGAGGGCGTGACCATGTTCGACGCGGCCGGCAAGGCCTACCTGGACGTCTACAACAACGTGCCCACCGTCGGCCACTGCCACCCGCAAGTAGTCGAGGCGATCAGTCGCCAGGCCGCGCTGCTCGCCACCAACAGCCGCTACCTGTACGAGAACCTGCATACCTACGCGGAAACCCTGCTGGCGACCTTCCCGGCGTCGCTGTCGAATCTGGTGCTGACCTGTACCGGCAGCGAGAGCAACGACATCGCCCTGCGCATGGCGCAGACCCACACCGGCGGCAACGGCTTCGTGGTGACCGAGACGGCCTATCACGGCAACACCACGGCGGTGATGGAAATCTCGCCGTCGTCGTACCGCAAGGGTAGCCCGCTGCCGCCGCACATCCGCACCATCCCGGCGCCGGACAGCTATCACCTGGAGCCGGGGCAGGAGGTCGGCAAGGTGTTCGCCGCGCACCTGCGCGCGGCCATCGGCGACCTGCAGAACAACGGCATCACCTTCGCCGGGCTGGTGGTGGACACGGTGTTCTCCAGCGACGGCGTGTTCGCCGATCCCGCCGGCTTTCTCGCCGAGGCGCTGGCCGTGGTGCACGAGGCGGGCGGGCTGTTCATCGCCGACGAGGTGCAGCCGGGCTTCGGCCGCACGGGCAAGGGCCACTGGTGTTTCGCCCGGCACGGCATCGAGCCGGACATCGTCACCCTGGGCAAACCCATGGGCAACGGCTACCCCATGGCCGGTGTCGTCACGCGCCCGGAACTGCTCGAGGCGTTCTGCGCCGAAACCGGCTACTTCAACACCTTCGGCGCCAACCCGGTGGCCGCCGCGGCCGGTCTCGCGGTGTTGCAGGTGATCGAGCAGGAGGGGCTGATCGCCAACGCCGACCGGATCGGCACGCTGCTGCGTGACGGCCTGCGCGACCTCGGTCGTCGCGACGAGCGGATCGGCGACGTGCGTGGCGCCGGCCTGTTCATCGGCCTGGAGTTCAGCCGTGGCCAGCGCGAGCCGGATGCCAGCCTGGCGGCTTACGTGATCAACGCGATGAAGGAGGAGGGCATCCTGATCGGCGCGGCCGGCGCCTACGGCAACGTCCTGAAGATTCGTCCGGCGCTGTGCTTCGGCGAGGACAACGCCGGCTTCTTCGTCGAGACGCTGGAGAAGGTGTTGCGGGCCGTGTGAGCCGCGCTTGACCATAGGGCGGGTTAGCGGCGCGCGACATTTCCTTCGCCGCATCACCGGCGGGCGCCTTCACCCACCCTACGGCCCGCGGCGTACCTGGTTGGCGGCATACCGAAGCCGAGGATTCACCCCGAATCACCCACCGCTTAACCCACCAGGCGGAGTCGCGTGAACCTCCGCTCCGCGTGGGTTGCGGTGCTACGCATTTCCTTCGTCGCATCACCGGCGGGTGCCTTGACCCAGCCTACGGCCCGCGTCGTACCTGTAGGGTGGGTTAGCGGCACCACGGGCCCGAGGGGTTCATCCCGAATCATCGCCCGCGTAACCCACCAGGCGGAGTCGAGATGAGCCCATCCTGCGGTCCTCAACCCAGCGCGGCACTGGATTCGGGGAGGACCTGGCCGCCGTCGATCACCAGCGTCTGGCCGGTGATGAAGCCGGCTTCGCGGGTGGAGAAGAACAGCACCGCGTTGGCGATGTCGTCCACCGAACCGAGGCGGCGCAGCGGGATCGAGGCGGCCATTTCCGCCTGGTAGTCGGCGCCCATGCCGTCCAGGCCTTCGGTGAGGATGTTGCCGGGCATCACCGCGTTGATGGTGATCCCGGCGCTGGCCAGTTCGATGGCGGCGGTGCGCATGAAGCCCAGTTGCCCGGCCTTGCTCGCGGCGTAGTGCGACCAGCCCGGATAGCCGGTGATCGGGCCGGTGATGGAGGAGGTGAGGACGATGCGGCCGAAGCCGTTCTTCTTCATCACCGGCAGGACCGCCTTGGTGCTGAGGAAGCTGCTGCGCAGGTTGGTGGCGATCACGTGGTCGAAGTCCGCCGTGGTCATGTCCTCGATGCGCGCCGAGGGAAAGATCCCGGCGTTGGCGGCGAGCACGTCCACCGAGCCGTAGCGTTCCACGGCGGCGTTCACCATCGCCTGGCAGGCCGATTCCTCGCTCACGTCGGCGGCGAACGCCGAGGCGTTGGCGCCGATGCCCTCGGCCACCGCCTGCGCGTCGGCGAGCGAGCGCGACACCACCAGCACGTTCAGCCCGGCCTGGCCGAAGCGTTTGGCGATGCCCAGGCCGATCCCGCGGCTGGCGCCCGTCACGATGACGGTTTTGTTTTGTAGTGACTCAAACATTTGGTGGTCCTCTCTGAATAGTGAGAGATCTCTGGCAAAATACAGACCACCAATCAAATATAGAAAAATCAATATCTTATGGGTCATACTCTGAAATCGAACGGATTTCGTGCTGCTTTTTAGTGCGTGAAGGTCCACATCTGGTGCGAAAAAAAATGTTGAACCTGCCTCATTCGTGAGTTCTACTCGACGCATCGCTGAACCACGCCCCCGTCCGGGTAGGAGAGAAGATGAACGATCTGTCGAGAAGGAAATTGCTGAAGATGATGGGGGCTGGCGCCGGTGCGATGGCGCTGGGCGGTGGCACGCTGCTGGGCGGCTCGTCGGCCTTCGCCGCGGCGCGCAGCAAGGAGCTGAACATCCTCTGCTGGGAAGGCTACAACTCGGCGCAGGTGCTCGACCCGTTCCGCTCGATGACCGGGGCTACGGTGAAGGCCGAGAGCCTCACCAACGACCCAACCATGATCAACCGCCTGCGCGGTGGCGAGACCAACGTCTGGGACCTGATCAACGTGAACAACCCCTGGGCGCGCAAGGTCATGGCGCCCGCTGGGCTGATCAAGTCGCTGCCGCGCGCCGAGTTCGAGCCTTATTTCGACGCCATGCTGCCGGAGTTCAAGGCCCCCTATAAGTGGGCGATGAGCGAGGACGGCAAAGACCTGCTGGGCATGGCGCAGCGCTTCGGGCCGTTCAATTACGTGGTGAACACCAAGAAGATCAGCCGTGCCAGCGCCGAGGACACTGGCTGGGACCTGTTCAACGACAAGGCTCTTGCCGGCAAGTACGGCATCCAGGAGTCGGACGACTGGAACGTCTTCGACATCTTCCTGATCGCCGGCATCAACCCCTTCGTCAAGCACACGCCGGCGGAGATGGAGCTGTTCCAGCAGACCGCGGTGAAGGTCTTCAAGGGCGCGAAGATGGTCGGCGACGTCGCCAGCCTGAACCAGGCGATGATCTCCGGCGAGATCGACCTGTACCTCACCGGCGGCACCTACACCGCCTCGCCGGCACGCGCCGACGGCTATCCGGAAATCCGCGGGATCACGCCGCTGCGCGGGCCGATCGACGGCAAGGGCGGGGTTTCCTGGATCGAGATCACCTCGGTGGTGAACAACCCCAACGTCTCGCCGCTGGCCACCGAATTCCTCAAGTACGTGCAGAAGCCCGATGTCGCCCACCAGGTGGCGTTCGCCGAGGGCACCTTCAACCCGGTCAGCCAGATGGGCAGCCCGGAGTGCTTCAAGCTGTTCACCCAGGAAGAGCTGGACATCATCCAGTGGGACAGCCTGGCCGAGGAGATGAGTCGATGCGTCGAGTACGACATCGTTCCCGAGTACGCCGAGGCACTGGACATGATCACCGCCGCCAAGCGCATGCGCTGATCGCGACACCCGCAGGCCGGGCGTCGCCGGATGACGCGCGCCCGCGCCGCCGAATGGCCCCATCGCCCGCTCACGCGGCTGCTGCTTGCCGGCGCGTGGGCGGGACCCTGCACGTCCCGTAATCGAACAAGGCACGACTATGAGCAGCGCATTGAATGATGTCGCCAAGGCACCGCTACCGATTCTGCAACTGGTGGATGTCTACAAGCGTTTCAACGAGTTCACCGCGGTCAGCGGCATTTCACTGAACATCCTCGACGGCGAGTTCCTCACCGTGGTCGGCCCGTCCGGCTCCGGCAAGACCACGCTGCTGCGCATGCTGGCCGGCATGGAGGCGCCGAGCGACGGCAACATCACCCTGCGCGGCGAGCTGATCAACAACGTCCCGGCGAAGCAGCGGCCGACCTGCCTGGTGTTCCAGTCGCTGGCGCTGTTCCCGCACAAGACCGTCGGCGAGAACATCGAATTCCCGCTCAAGGTGAAGAGCGTGCCGCCAGCGCAACGCAAGGAGCGCGCGCTGGAGCTGCTGCGCATGCTGCGCCTGCCGGAGAGCTACTACGGCAAGAACGTGATGAAGTGTTCCGGCGGCGAGAAGCAGCGTGTCGCGCTGGCCCGCGCCTTCGCCTACGACCCCGACGTGCTGTTGTTCGACGAGCCGCTGTCGGCGCTCGACTACAAGCTGAAGAAGGTGCTGGAGAAGGAGCTCAAGGACCTGCACCGCGAGAGCGGCAAGACCTTCGTGTACATCACTCACTCGCTGGAGGAGGCGATGGTGATGTCCGACCGCATCGCGGTGATGAGTGCCGGCAAGATCGTCCAGATCGGTACGCCGGAGAGCATCTACGCGCGGCCGGAAACCGAATTCGTCGCCGAGTTCTTCGGCGAGGTGAACAAGTTTCCGCTGGTGCGCGACCCTGAGCGCGGATGGTTCAGCGCCGACACCGACAGCGCCGTGACCCTGACCCTGCCCGATTCGCTGCAGGGCGCCCAGGCGGCGACGGTGATCGTGCGCCCCGAGTACATGCGCTTCGCCAGTGCGCCGGACGAGTTCGACAACGTCATCCGCGGCAGCGTGTTCAACGAGTATTCGCTGGGTTCGCGCATCCAGTACCAGGTGCGTTGCGGCGAGAAGAGCGTGCTCATCGAGATCCCGCGCACCCTGGCGCGCGATGCGGCCCTGGACCAGCAGGTGATGATCGGCTGGAACGCCGCCGATGCCTTCGTGGCGGAGGCCTGAGATGCACGATTCCGACGCGCCACCCGTGGTTTCCACCGGCCTGCGCTACGCCAGCCCGGTGCTGCTCTTCCTGCTGCTGGGCTTCCTCGCGCCGCTGGTCACGGTTGTCGCCTACGCCTTCGCCTCGCCGAAGAGCTTCGAGGTGTTCACCTCGTTCACCCTGGCCAACTTCTCCGCGGTGCTGGATTCCTCCAACACCGTGTGGACCTCGTTCGTCTGGTCGTTGGGGCTGGCCGCGGCCTGCACGATCATCCTGGCGCTGATCGCCTATCCGATCGCCTACGGCCTCAACCACGCGTTCGGGCGTTTCTCCTCGCTGGTCAGCGTGCTCTTCGTGTTCCCGCTGTTCATCTCGGAAAACGTCCGTCTCTACGGCTGGGTGCAGTTCTTCATCAAGAACGGCGTGGTCGACGGCCTGCTCAACGCCCTAGGCCTGGGGTCGGGGCCCGAAGTGCTGTACACGCCGGGGATCACCCTGTTCGGCATGGTCTACGTGTACCTGCCGTTCATGCTGTTCCCGATGACCCTGGGCCTGTCGATGGTGCCGCGCGACCTGATCGACGCGGCCGCCGACCTCGGCGCCGGGCGCTTCATGGTCTGGCGCGAGGTCGAGCTGCCGCTGGCGATGCCGGGCATCCTCATCGGCATGCTGCTGACCTTCGTTCTCGCCGTCGGCGCGGTGGCCGAGGCGAAGATTCTCGGCGGGCAATCGGTGATCACCGTGGTGCACGACATCGAGATCGCCTTCACCTACGCCCAGGACTGGCCGCTCGGTGCCGCGCTGGCCGTGCTGCTGGTGCTGATCATTGGCGGGCTGACCCTGGCGGTGCTTTCCAGGCTGGACCTCGACCGCGTGCTGGGGAGACGCTGAGCATGAGAACCCAAGCGAAGATCCGTTCCGAATTCTTCATCCGCAGCTGGGCCGCCTTCGTGCTCATCGCGATCTACCTGCCGATCGTCTGCAGCGCGCTGGCCGGGCTGTCGAAGAGCCGCTACTTCCTGTTCCCGGTGCGCCAGTTCTCGCTGGACTGGTGGCAGCGCACGCTGGCCTCGCTGGAAGTGCAGACGCTGGTGCAGAACTCGATCACCGTCGCCCTGCTGGTGACGCTGATCTCAGTGCTGCTGGCGTTCTTCGGCGCGCTGGCGTTCGCCCGCTACGACTGGAAGGGCCGCAAGCTGTACCAGAAGCTGCTGCTGTTGCCGATCTTCTTCCCGCAGGCCGTGCTCGGCCTGGCGCTGCTGCTGTGGATGAACGCCCTGGGCATCACGCCGAGCTGGCGTACCGCGGTGGTCGCGCACCTGGTGTGGATCGTGCCGGTGGTGACGCTGGTGATCGCGATCCAGGTCTACAGCTACGACGCGACCCTGGAAGAGGCCGCCATTGACCTGGGCGCCGGCCGCCTGTTCATCTTCAGGGAGATCACCCTGCCGCTGCTGTGGCCGGGCATCTGGTCCGGCGCGCTGTTCGCCTTCCTGCTGTCCTGGGGCAACTTCCCGCTGTCGCTTTACACCGCCGGTGCCGACTCCACGGTGCCCAAGTGGCTGTACTCGAAGATGGTCGCCGGCTACACGCCGATGGTTCCGGCGCTCGGCACCATGAGCACGCTCAGCGCGGCGAGCCTGCTACTGCTGGGCGGCGCGGTGATCGCGGTGATCCGCCGGCGTCGGCAGAAGTAGCGCGTGCCTGGCGTGCGCCGGGCGCGTCGGCGGCGGCGATTGCACCTGCAAAAAGCTAGAGCGAAGGCTCTGTTCTCGGCATCATGGCAGGCTCAGGGAGTTTCCCGCCGCCTGACCCGGACAGTCGATGAGCCTTACCCCAACGCCTGGTAGCCTGACGCGCCTCGATGCCGGCGATGCCTCGACCCTGCGCATCGCCGGCGACTGGGTACTGGCCGACTACATGCGGCTGGAGCGCGAAGTCGTCTCGGCCCAGGGCGCCGAACCCCCACGGCATTTCGATCTCAGCGACCTCGGCCAGCTCGATACCGCCGGCGCCGCGCTGCTGGTGCGGCTGCTGGGCGTCGAACGCGCGGCCACCCAGGAATGCCTGCCGGCCAGGCAGCAGGCCTTGCTGACGCTGGTGGCGCGCTCGCAGGCGGATCAGGTGCCGCTGTCGCCGCCCGCGCCGCGCGCCGCCTACCTGGAATTGCTCGAGCGCATCGGCGCCTCGATGGTCGAGCACTGGTGCAACCTGGTGGAGATGCTCGGCTTCATCGGTCTGATCCTGCAGTCGCTGCTCGGCTACCTGCTGCGCCCGCGGCGCTGGCGGCTGACCTCGATAGTCGCGCACCTGGAGCAGACCGGGCTGAACGCGGTGCCCATCGTCGCGCTGCTGACCTTCATGGTCGGCGCGGTGGTGTCGTTCCTCGGTGCCACCGTGCTGCAGAGCTTCGGCGCGACCCTGTTCACCGTGAACCTGGTGGCCTATTCGTTCCTCCGCGAATTCGGCGTGCTGCTGGCCGCGATCCTCATCGCCGGGCGCACCGCCAGCGCCTTCACCGCGCAGATCGGCTCGATGCGCGCCAACGAGGAGATCGACGCGATCCGCACCCTCGGCCTCGATCCGGTCGAACTGCTGGTCCTGCCGCGCCTGCTGGCGCTGCTGGTCGCGCTGCCGATTCTCACCTTCGTCGGCATGCTCAGCGGCATCCTCGGCGGGCTGGCGGTGTGCGCCATCGCGCTGGACATCTCGCCCGGCATGTTCCTCAACATCGTGCACAGCGATATCGGCGTCAGCCACCTGGTGGTCGGCCTGGCGAAGGCGCCGCTGTTCGCCTTCCTGATCGCCGTGATCGGCTGCCTGGAAGGCTTCAAGGTCAGCGGCAGTGCGCAGTCGGTGGGCGAGCACACCACCATCAGCGTGGTGAAATCGATCTTCGTGGTGATCCTGCTGGATGCGCTGGTGGCCCTGTTCTGCATGGAGATGGACTGGTGAGCGAGGCGATCGTCGAAGTCCGCGACCTGAGCAACCGTTTCGGCCCGCAGGTGGTGCACGAGCACCTCGACCTGGATATCCGCCGTGGCGAAATCCTCGCCGTGGTCGGCGGTTCGGGCAGCGGCAAGTCGGTGCTGCTGCGCACCCTGATCGGCCTCAACCGGCCCAGCGCCGGCAGCGTGCGGGTGTTCGGCGAGGACCTGCTGACCCTGCCCGAGCAGCGTCGCTCGCAGCTCGAGCGGCGCTTCGGCGTGCTCTTCCAGCAGGGCGCGCTGTTTTCCTCGCTGACGGTGATCGAGAACATCGCCTTGCCGCTGATCGAGCACGCCGGCCTCTCGCGCGCCTCGGCCGAGCGCCTGGCCGCCGTCAAGCTGGCGCTGGCCGGGTTGCCGGCGAACGCCGGCGACAAGTACCCGGCCTCGCTGTCCGGCGGCATGATCAAGCGCGCCGCGCTGGCCCGCGCGCTGGCGCTGGACCCGGACATCCTGTTCCTCGACGAGCCCACCGCCGGGCTCGACCCGATCGGCGCGGCGGCGTTCGACCAGCTCATCCTCACCCTGCGCGAGGCACTTGGGCTGTCGGTGTTCCTGGTCACCCACGACCTCGACACCCTCTACGCGATCAGCGACCGCATCGCCGTGCTGTCGCAGAAGCGCGTGCTGGTGGCCGATCGCCTCGAGGTGGTGGCGGCGTACGACGACGCCTGGATTCGCGACTACTTTCACGGCCCGCGCGCACGGGCCGCCGAACACACCCATGCATCCCTGCGGGAGACGGATTGATGGAAACCCGAGCCCATCACGTATTGATCGGATTGTTCACGGTGATCGCCATCGCCGCTGCCATGCTCTTCGCCTTCTGGCTGGGACGCTCCGGGGAGGGCGAGTTCAACCGCTACCGGGTGGTCTTCAGGGAGGCGGTCAGCGGCCTTTCGCAGGGCAGCACCGTGCAGTACAGCGGCATTCGCGTCGGCGAAGTGGAGGAACTCCACCTCGACCCGAACGACCCGCGTCGTGTGGTGGCGCAGATCCGCATCGTCGCGACCACGCCGATCAAGCTGGACACCCGCGCCAAGCTGTCGATGAACGGCATCACCGGCACCTCGCAGATCCAGCTCAGCGGCGGCACGCCGGAAAGCCAGCCGCTGGTGGCGCAGAACGGCGAGCCGCCGATCATCGTCGCCGATCCGTCACCGATCGCCCGCCTGCTGGCCAACGGCGAGGACCTGATGACCGGCGTCACCCAGGCGCTGACGGGGATCAACCGGATGCTCTCCGAGGACAACGCCGAACGCATCAGCCGCACGCTGGACAACCTGCAGCAGGCCACCGCGATGATCGCCGACCAGCGCGACGACGTGCGCGAGATGGTCCACCAGCTGGCGCTGGCCAGCCAGCAGGCCAGCGCGACGCTGGAACAGACCACGCTGCTGATGCGCAATGCCAACCTTCTGGTCAACGACAAGGGCCGCGGGGTGCTGGACCAGGCCGAGCGGACGCTGGCCTCGCTGGAGGGCAGCAGCATGCGGCTGGACGGCATCCTCGCCGCCAACAGCGACTCGCTGGCCAACGGCCTGCAGGGCCTTGGCGAACTCGGACCGGCGATTCGCGAATTGCGCGAAACCCTGGCCTCGCTGCGCCAGGTCAGCCACGGCCTCAACGAAAACCCGGTGGGCTATCTGCTCGGGCGGGAACATGCACAGGAGTTCGAGCCATGATCCGCATTTTTCCGGGGCGCTCCCTAGCCCTGCTGGCCGGCGCGCTGCTGCTGGGCGGATGCTCGGCGCTGTCGCAGCCGGAGACGGTGGACACCTACCTGCTTCCCGGCGGCCACTTCGCCAGCGCGGCGGCGCCGGCCGGCGGCGAGGGTTCGCTACGCGTCACCCGGCCGAAAGCCGCCGGCGGGCTGGAAGGCACGCGCATCGCCGTGCTGCCGCAGCCGGACCGGCTGAGCTTCTACAAGGGCGCGCGCTGGAGCGACGCCGTGCCGGTGCTGCTGCGCGACCGCCTGATCGAGGCGCTGCGCGCCGGCGGCGGCATCGCCCGGCTGAGCAGCGACGACGACAACCTGCGCGCCGACCGCGAACTGGGCGGCAACCTGCGCGCGTTTCAGAGCGAGTATCGGGCTGGCCAGCCGCAGGTGCTGATCCGCTTCGACGCGCAACTGATCGATACCCGCAACCGCGCGATCCTCGCCAGCCGGCGTTTCGAGGTGAGCCAGGCGGTGCGGGGCCGCGCGGTGCCCGAAGTCGTCGACGCCTTCGGCCGGGCCAGCGACGACCTCGCCCTGCAAGTGAGCGGCTGGGTGTTGCAGGACGGCGAGTAACGGGCGCGAGCAGCACCGGTCGGCCGGGCGACGCGCGGTATCCGCTCGAATCGAACGAAAAACGGCCCCTCAGGGCCGTTTTTTGTCCGCGTCCGTTCGGCTAGCTGCGCTCGAAGGTGACGCCCAGCGAACCCAGGGCCTTCCAGTAGCCGGGGTAGGTCTTGCCGACGCATTCCGGGTCGAGGATGCGCACGCCGTGGATCTTCAGCCCGGCGAGGGCGAAGCACATGGCGATCCGGTGGTCGGCGTGGGTCTCGATCAGCGCGTCGCAGGTGCTGCCGGCCAGCGTCGGGTCGGCGGCCACCAGCAGGTCGTCGCCTTCCACGCTGGCGAGGCCGCTGCGGATCGCGTTGAGGCCGTCGTGCAGGGCGGCGACGCGGTCGCATTCCTTGACCCGCAGGTTGGCCAGGCCGACGAAGCGCACCGGGGTCTCGTTGAAGGCGGCGAGCACCGCCAGGGTCGGGATGGCGTCCTGCATCTGCGAGCCGTCGATCAGCGCCGGCATCCGCGGGAACTGGCGGATGAAGTCGTTGGCGCGGGCGTCCGGCTGGGTGAAGTCGGCATCCGCGACGCCGAGGTCGATGTCGCCCTCGCTGAGCACCTGAGCGGCCCACAGGTAGGTGGCGGCGGAGGCGTCGGGTTCGATGAAGTAGTCGCGCGCGACATAGCCGCCGGGCATTACGCGCCAGGTCATCTCGTCCTGCTGCTCGACCTGCGCGCCGAAGGCCCGCATCGCCGCCAGGGTCAGGTCTACGTAGCCACGGGCACCAATGTCCTTGCCGTGCAGGGCGATGTCCACCGGGCCTTCGGCGCAGGCGGCGGCCATCAGCAGGGCCGAGACGTACTGGCTGGAGAGGCCGGCGTCGACCTCGATGCGCCCGGCCGGAAAGCACCCGGTGCCGTGCACCGTCAGCGGCGGGCAGCCGCTGGCGCAGTCGACGCCGACGCCGACGCTGCGCAGTGCGTCGAGCAGCGGGCCGATCGGGCGTTTGCGCATGTAGTCGTCGCCGTCCAGGGTGACGGCGCCATCGACGCTGGCGACCGCGGCGGCGAGGAAGCGCACGGCGGTGCCGGCGTTGCCGAGGAACAGCGGCCCGGTCGGCGCGCGCAGGCGGCCGTCGCTGCTGACGACGAAGGTGGTGTCGTCCGGCTCGAGCACTTCGACGCCCATCTGCCGCAGTGCCTCGGACATGTGCCGGGTGTCGTCGCTCTTCAGCGCGCCGCTGAGGCGGCTGGTGCCCCTGGCCAGCGCCGCCAGCAGCAGCGCGCGGTTGGTGATCGACTTCGAGCCGGGCGGCGCGACCTGGCCACGCAGCGGCGAGGTGGGTGGAATCACTGTGAGGATGGGCCGGGCGGCCATGGGCGAACTCTCCTGGGAACCTGTGCAAGTCTGCTGCGCGTCCTGGGGCGAGCAGGCGCGGCGGGCTGCAATGATGCCAGCGCCGCCGCGCGGTGTCTGCGCCGCAGCTGCCTTTGTCACGCGGATTAAAGCCCGAGCAGGTAGAGCAGCAGCGAGGTGGTCAGCAGCGAGCCGAGGGTCGAGACCAGGATCACCCGCGATACCAGCGCGGCCTCGCGGTTGTAGAACTCGGCGAGCATGTACGGTCCGGTGCCGGTAGGCAGGGCGGCGAGCAGCAGCGCCGAGTTGGCCCACAGCGGCGGCAGGTGCAGCAGCGGGAACGCGATCACCCAGGTGATCAGCGGCTGCACGATGAGCTTGATCAGCACGATCGGCATCGCGCCCTCGCTGGAGCCTTTCTGCGCCTGGGCGAGGAACAGCCCGAGCGACACCAGTGCGCAGGGCGTGGTGGCGTTCGCCAGCAGGGTGAGCAACTGGTGCAGCGGGCCGGGCAGGGGCTGCCCGCCCATTGCCCAGAACGCGCCGAGGATCGGCGAGACGATCAGCGGATTCTTCGCCAGTGCCTTGAGCACCTTGAGCACGGCGTGGTGCAGGCTCTTCTCGGCCTGCAGGCCGATCTCGATGCACACCACCGCCAGGGAAAACAGCACGCAGACCACCAGGATCGAGGCGATCATCGCCGGCTCCAGGCCATCCTGGCCGAACACCAGCGCGCACAGCGGAATGCCGATGAACCCGGTGTTGGCGTAGGAGGCGCTGAGGCTGTCGATGCTGGCGTCGACCAGGCGCCGCTCGCCGCGCAGGCGGTAGGCCAGGGTCAGTAGGTACACCGCCAGGCAGCCGACGGTGACGGCGACGACGAAGCCCGGCTGCCAGACCTTCTCCCAGCTCGAGCCGGCGGTGACCTGGAACAGCAGCGAGGGCAGGCCCAGCCAGACCACGAACTTGTTGATCTCGGCGGCGGCGGTCGGTCCCAGGCGGCCGGTGCGGCGGCAGACGTAGCCCACCAGGATCAGGGCGAAGATCGGAATGACGACGTTGACGACGGAGTACATGGGCGCCCGCGTGTACGAAGGGAAACGCAGCTTAGAGTTGCCGGCCGATGCGGTCCAATGCTATCGCGGCGCCGGGCTTGCGCCGTCGGATCAAGGTCGCCGCCGAGGGCCGTCGCTGTTCCGTACAGGCGAGGAATTCGCCGGCGGGGCGTTGCAAAGCCGTGGGCAATCCTTACCCTGCGGCTGGCAGAGGATTCGGAGAAGCAGCGTGGACGAGGAAACCCGGCGAACCCGCGAGGTGGTGGAGCGCTATCACCAGTGCTGGATGGCACTCGACGTGGAAGGCGTGATGGCGCTCTATCACCCCGCTATCGAGTACTACGACTTCTTCAACAACCTGCGGATCCCCTTCGACGCGCTGCGCGACTACGTGCGCACCGCCATGCCGCACAGCCCGCAGCAACACATCGAACACACCGACCGCATCCGCGTCGACGGCGACACCGCATTCATCCAGTACTGCTCGCGGCTGACCCTGCGGCGCAGCGGCCGGCTGGCCTCGTTCCGCGCCAGCGAGGCGATCACCGTACGCGACGGGCTGATCTGGCGGGTCCACGAATACGCCACCGCGGTGCGCGAGGAAAGCGTCGGCGCCAGGGCCGAGGCGCCGACGGCGAAGATCCGGCGGCTCGGCCTGTCGTCGGTGCAGGTGCGCCTGATGCTGCTCGACCTGGAACAGTACTTCGCCAGCGAAAAGCCCTACCTGGCCAGCGACCTCGACCTGAGCAAGGTCGCCACCGACACCGGCTACAGCCGCAACCAGGTGTCCTACCTGCTCAACCAGGTGCTCGGGGTCAGCTTCTACCAGTACGTCAACCGCGCCCGCGTCGACCATCTGCTGGAGCGCCTCGGCGACGAGGACGCCGGTCGCATCGACGAGCTGGCCTTCGCCGTCGGCTTCAACTCGCTGTCGGTGTTCTACCGCTGCTTCCGCGAACGCACCGGCCTGCCGCCGCGCGGCTACCTCAGGCAGTTGCAGAAGAATTCCGCACGGACCCGCGCGAACGACCGCGACGCGGACGCGCCCTAGACTGGCCTCCACACGTCGCCCTGGAGCCCTCGCGATGCAGAACTGGGAAAACATCAGCCTGTGGATGGATCAGCTCGACACGCCGCTGCGCGCGCGACCGAGCCTTGCGCAGGACCTGGATGTCGACGTCGCGATCGTCGGCGCCGGCTACAGCGGGCTGTGGGCCGCCTACTACCTGAAGCGCCAGGCGCCGCACCTGCGCATCGTCATCCTCGAGGCGCAGACCGCCGGCTACGGGGCCTCCGGGCGCAACGGCGGCTGGCTGATGGGGCGCATGCTCGGCGAGGACCGCTACCTGGCGCCGCTGCCGAAGGAGGAGCGGATGCGCGCATACGCGGTACTCAAGTCGATTCCCGATGAAGTCGCCGGCGTGATCCAGGCCGAAGGCATCGACTGTGGTTATCTCAAGGGCGGCGTCCTGACCTGCGCGGCGCGCTATCCGGAGCAGCGCAGCCGCCTGCGCCACGAACTCGACGCGCTGTACCGCGAAGGCCACGACGAGCGCGACTACGTCTGGCTGGACCGCCCTGCGCTCGACGCCCAGTTGCGCATCGCCGATGCCTACGGCGCGATCTATTCGCCGCATTGCGCCACCATCCAGCCGGCGCGCCTGGTACGCGGCCTGGCGCAGGCGGTGGAGCGCCTCGGGGTGACGATCTACGAGCGCAGCCCGGTGAGCGACTGGCAGCCGCGCGAACTGCGCACCGCGGGCGCTCGCGTGCGCGCCGACTGGATCGTCCCGGCGGTGGAAGGCTACGCCGGCGGCTTCGGCCTGCTGCAGCCCTATCAGGTCGCGGTGCAGAGCCTGATTGTCGCCACCGAACCGCTGCCCGCATCGACCTGGGACGAGATCGGCCTGCGCGACGGCCAGGCGTTCGCCGAGAACAGCCGGCAGATCACCTACGGCCACCGCACCCGCGACGACCGCCTGGTGTTCGGCGCGCGCGGTGGCTACCGCTTCGGCGGGCGCGTGCGCGAGGACTTCCAGCTCACCGAGGCGGAGATCGGCTTGCGCCGCTACCTGTTCGAATCGCTGTTCCCCCGCCTGCGCGGAGTGAAGCTGTCTCACGCCTGGGGCGGCAACATGGGTATGGCGCGGCGCTTCCGCCCGCACATGCTGCGCGACGAGAAGAACGGACTGGCGCTGGCCGGCGGTTTCGGCGGCGAGGGCGTCGGCGCGACCAACCTAGGCGGGCGCACCGTCGCCGACCTGATCCTGCACAACGACAGCGCGCTGACCCGGCTGCCCTGGGTGATCCGCGACCAGCCGCTGGGCAAGAGTCTGCGCCGCTGGGAACCCGAGCCGTGCCGCTGGCTCGGCTATCAGCTGATCATGCGTTCCTTCGCCCACGAAGACCGTGTGCTCGCCAACCCAACGACACCGCCCTGGCGCCGGCGCCTGGCGAGAAGCGTCGCCGCCTACCTCGACACCTTCATGCACTGATCGCGCTGTGCCTGGCGAGGCTCCGGGCGGTGGGTTATGCCGCGACGGGATTTCGTGGAGCTACGGGCGATCCGTGCGGCGCGGCTAAACCCACACTACGGCTCCAGGCCGGATAGGGTGGGCTTCAGCCCACCGGTGCGCGGCTGGCTTTGCGTCTGGCGAAGCGCTGCTTGGCGGGTTACGCCGCGACGGGCTTGGAGGAGGCACGGGCGACTCGTGCGGCGCGGCTAATCCACCCTACGGTTCCGATCCGGGTAGGGTGGGCTTCAGCCCACCAACCAAACCCCGATCACGTCAGCCGATCACCACCGGCCCGTCGTGCTCCAGCGTGCAGTCCACCTGCTCGCCGGGGACGAAGCGCGGCAGGCCGAGGGCGACGGATTCCAGCGGAGTGCCGGCGACGTCCAGCCGGTAACGGGTGACCTCGCCGCTGTTCAGGACCTCGGCGATGCGTGCGCCGCGCCATACCGGCGCCGTCAGCTCACCGGGGCGGGCGATGCGCAGCTGTTCCGGACGGATCAGCACGCGTACCTGGCTGGACGCGGCGGGCACGCGGCAGCGCGCGCGGAACTGCCCGCCGAGGGCTTCGCACTCCAGCCCGGCGGCATCGCTGGCCAGGCAGCGGGCGTCGAGCAGGCTGCCGGCGCCGAGGAAGGTGGCAACGAATTCGGTGCGCGGCCAGCGGTACAGCTCGCCCGGCGCATCGATCTGCTCCAGCCGTCCGGCCTGCATGATGGCCACCCGGTCGGCCATGGCGAAGGCTTCTTCCTGATCGTGGGTGACCAGCAGCGCGGTCATCTTCAGCTCGCGCAGCAGGCCGGCGAGTTCGCGCTGCAGGCGTTGGCGGATCTGCCGGTCGAGCGCGCCGAGGGGTTCGTCGAGCAGCAGCACGGCGGGTTGCACGGCCAGCGCGCGGGCGGTGGCGACGCGCTGCTTCTGCCCGCCGGAGAGCTGCGTCACCGCGCGTTCGGCGAATTCGGCGAGGCCCACCAGTTCGAGCATCCGCAGCGCCGCGGCGCGGGTCTCGGCCTTGCCCAGGCCCTTCATGCGCAGGCCGAAGCCGATGTTTTCCAGCACGTTCAGGTGCGGGAACAGCGCGTAGTCCTGGAACACCGTGGCGGCGTCGATGCGGTCCGGTGGCAGCCCGGCGATGGAGCGCCCGGCGATGCGGATGTCGCCGCTGTCGAGGCCGAGGCGGCCGCTGACCATGCCCAGCAGGGTGGTTTTGCCGGAACCGGACGGGCCGAGAATGGCGACGATCTCGCCGTGGCCGACGTCCAGGCTGACGCGGTCCACCGCCAGGGTGGCGCCGTAGGTCTTGCTCACTGCATCGATGACCAGGTCGCGGGGGGAGTCGGGCGGGGTCATGCGCGTCCTCGGATGAGTTTGAGAGCGAAGGGCAGGATCATCCCGGCGACCAGTAGCACGCAGCCGACGGCCAGCGCGGAGTAGGCCAGCACGCTGGGCGGCAGGCCGTTGCGCGCCATCGAGTAGATCAGCATCGGCAGGGTGTTGAAGCCGCGCCCGGTGAAGAAGGCGATCGCCCATTCGTTGAACGACAGCAGGAAGGCCAGCAGCAGCCCGGAGCGGATGCTCGGCCAGAGGATCGGCAGGGTCACGTGGCGCAACATCTGCCGCTGGCTGGCGCCGAGGTCGCGGGCGGCTTCGTCGAGACGCTCGTCGTAGCGCAGCAACTGCGCCATCACCATCAGCGCGACGAAGGGCGAGGTGTAGAGCGTGTGGCCGATGATCACCGTGGGGTAGCCGAGCGGCAGGCCGAGTTCGACGAAGGCCACCTGCAGGCCGGCTGCGAGCACCAGCACCGGCACCACCAGCGGGAGGAAACCGAACGCCACCCAGAGGCGCTTGAAGCGCGCCTGAGCGCGCACCACGAAGAAGGCGAACAGCGTGCCGAGCAGCGTCGCCAGCAGCGCCACCAGCGTGGCGATCCCCAGCGAGGCGAGCAGCGAGGCGCCGATGCGCGGGTCGGCGACCAGCGCGGTGTACCACTTGCCGGTGAAGCCGGTGATCGGGAAGGCGTAGAACGGCAGCGGATTGAAGCTGAAGGCGATCACCGTGACGATCGGCACCAGCGCGTAGATCAGCATCGCCAGGGTGCACAGCAGCAGGAACGGGTGGCGCGGGCGCTTCATCGTCCGCCGCCCGTGCCGAGGCTCAGGCCGACGCGTCCGCAGGCGCGGGCGAAGAGTGCCAGCAGCGCCGCCAGCAGGCCGACGGCAAGCCCGCCGGCGACGATCAGCAGCACCGTCAGCGCGCTGCCCAGCGGCCAGTTCAGCGCGTGGAAGAACTGGTCGCGGATTTCCGTGGTGGTCAGCCGGCCGGAGGTGCCGCCGAGCATTTCCGGTTCCAGCACGGTGCTCAGGGTCGGTACGAACATCAGCACCGCGCCGACGCACAGGCCAGGCGCCGCCAGCGGCATGACGATGCGCCAGAAGGTGGCGCTGGCCGAGGCGCCGAGGTCGCGCGCCGCCACCAGGTAGCGGTCGTCGATGCTCCTCATCGCCAGGAACAGGGTGAACAGCATGAACGGGAAGCTGTTGTAGGTCATCGCCGCGATCACCGCCGGCCTCCCGTAGAGCAGCGCCATGATCGGAGCGTCGAGCAGGCCGCTGCTGGTCAGCGCCGTGTTGATCAGGCCCTTCACGCCGAGGATGCCGCGCCAGGACACGGTGCGGATCAGCGGCCCGACCAGGAAGGTTACGGTCACCAGCATCAGCACCAGCGCCTGCAACCGCGTCGAACGCACGCCCTTGGCGAGGTAGTAGGCCACTGGCAGCGCGATCAGCGTGGCCAGCAGCACGACGCCGAGTGCCACGCCGAGGGTGCGCGCCAGCACCTGCGGGCGGCCGGACGCCAGATCGAGAATCCCGCGGTAGTTGTCCAGGGTCGGGAACGCCGCCGTCGAACCGTTGCCCGGCGACAGCGAAAGCAGCAGCAGGCCGGCGATGGGCAGCACGAAGAATGTCAGCAGCAGGAGCAGCCAGGGGCCGCCGGTGATCAGCGGGTAACGGGAAAAGCGCACGCGGCCTCCGAAGGTACGTCCACCCACGCCCGCCGTCCGGGAGAACGGCGGGGCGTATCGGTATCAGGCGTTGAGTACCTTGTCCCACACCGCCTGATAGCCGGCGGGATTGGTCGGTGAGGTCCACCAGACGGCGTTCTTCAGGAAGGCGTCCGGCTTGGCCAGGTCGAGGGAATCGACCAGTTTGCCATCCATCGTGGCGATCGCCGCGGTGGAGGTGGTGCGGTAGCCGATGTCCTTGCCGATCATCGCGCCGTACTGCTCGCCGAGCAGGTAGTCGATGAAGGCCAGGCAGGCGGCCTCGCTCTCGGCGTTGGCGTCCTTGGTCAGGAAGGCCGCGTCGTACCAGGCCAGCTCGCCCTGTTTCGGGTGCGTCCAGCGCACGTCGACGTCGTACTTGCGGATTTCCAGCAGCGGCTGCCAGCCCCAGCACACCGCGACTTCGCCGGTGGCCATGAGGTTCTTCAGGTCGCCGATGTCGTTCCAGTACGAGCGCACCAGCGGTTTCTGCTTGATCAGCACCTCGGCGACGGCGTCGAGCTGGTCCTTGTCCATGGCGAACGGGGTCTTGATGCCGAGGTAGAGGGCGGCCACCACCACGCTCTCGAACAGGCCGTTGGGCATGGCGATGCGTCCGGCGAATTCCTTGTCGAAGAGGATCGCCAGGTCGTCGACGTCCTGGCCGACGATGCCGTGGTTGTAGACCATCGAGTCGGTGCCCCAGGCGTAGGGCACGCCGTAGGTCTTGCCGTCGTAGATCATCCCGGCGGCCTTGTCGAAGCCGGGGATCAGCTTCGACCAGTTCTTCAGTTTGCTGGTGTCGATGGGCTTGAGCACGCCGGCGTCATAGGTGATCTGCGCGTGGTAGGAGCCGTCGGTGAGCAGTTCGACGCCGGCGCCGCCGGATTGCAGCTTGGTGATGATTTCCGATGGGTCGGCGAACAGGCTGGTCTGCACCTCGATGCCGCTGGCCTTGAGGAAGGGCGCGAGGAACTCGGGCCGCGCGTAGTCGGCGTTGGTGCCCCAGGTGAAGCGTTTCGCCGCCGCCTGTGTGCGGCCGGAGAGCAACGGACCTCCGAGCAGACCGGCGGCGCCGGCGATGCCCAGCAGTTTGAGCATGTCGCGCCGCGAACGGGCGCCGTTGAAGAGGTCGTGGGTCAAGCGATCTGATGTATCCGTCATCTTCTTTCCTCTGCGTTGCTCGATTTACCCGCCTGTCCGCGCGGGATGCCTGCTGATGACACCACGGACACGGCCTCGCGCTCAACCGTTGCCGCGTTGCGCGCGCAGGGCTTGCCGCCGGACGGCAGTGGCCGCCGCGTCGACGGCGAGGTCGAGGCCGTCCAGCGAGCCGCTGAACACCACGCCGTAGAGCTCGAAGGCGCGCGACGGGGTTTCCCAGCGTTCCAGCACGTCGTGCAGCACGCGGCGCGGTTCGCGCTCCAGCGGGTCGCCATAGCCGCCGCCGGAGCAGTCGATGCCGCGGATCAGCTCGCCCTTGTGCAGCGTCAGCGCGACCACGTTGGGCAGCTTGCTCTGGCTGCCGTCGGCGCGGATGTGCCAGGCCGCGGCGGCGATGGCATCGCCGCCACCGCGCACGCCCCGCGGCGGGCTGAGCTGGCCGTCGCAGGGGAACATCACCGTCAGCGGCGCCTCGGTGGGGCCATAGGCCATGTCGCCGCCCGGCGCGCCGCGGAACTTGCCGGCGCCGCCGGAGCCGGGGATCAGGCGGATGTGGCTGAACTCGATGGGGTGCTTGAGCTCGTCGATCTCCACCGAGTCGCGGTACATCAGCCCGCAGTCCACCGGCAGGCCCCAGGTCAGCCAGCCGTCGGCGTGGGCGCTGGCGGGGCCGCCGTTGATGGCGATGATCAACTGGTTGACGTAGGCCTCGTTGCCCTGGCGCGGATCGTCGCCGGAGACCACCGCCAGGCCCACGCCCATGCCCAGGCCTCCCTCGGCGACGCCGTAGCCGTCGCCGAGCTGGGCGAAGGCCGCGCCGGCGCAGTTCACCAGGCGGTCCGCGACGTTGGTGGTGGCCACCGAACAACTGTGCGGGAACGCCGGGCGGCCGATCACCTTGCCTTCGCCGAGCAGCATGCGCACGCGGCGAAAGGCCCCGGAGTTCTTCGGGATGTCCGCCGGCAGCGAGTTGAACAGGCCGGTGAGCGAGGCGGAAATGGTGCAGGCCTCGCTGACGTTGAAGCCGCAGGGCAGGTTGTCGATGTTGTCGCGCATGTCCAGGGTGACCATCGCCGCTTCGGGGTCGACCTCGATTTCCAGCTTGATCGGAATCCCCTCGGGGACGATGCCCTCCACCGGGTCGTGGCCGCCGGTGTTCACCAGCCGCGCCCTGGGCAACCGGCGGATGGCCTGGGCCATGCGCTGCTCTGAGTAGTCCAGCCAGTCGCGGATGAAGGTCTTGATGCGCTCCTTGCCGTACTTCTCGCACAGCTCCTTGAGCCGCCGCTCGCCGATCCGCGCGGCGCCGAGGCTGGCGAGGAAGTCGCCGTACCACTGGCCGGGCACGCGGATTCGGCTCTGGCACATGCGCACGATGTCCTGGTTCATCTGGTAGTCGCGTTGCACGCGCACCGCCGGGAAGATCAGCGCGCCTTCCTCGTACACGTCCTTCGCCGAGGCGTGGTAGGTGGTCGGTTGCGAGTTGCCGATGTCCGCCTGGTGCGCCTTGGCGACCACGGTGAAGAGGTGTTCGCCCTCGACGAACACCGGCACCAGGATGGTGTGGTCGGCCGGGTGGGTGTTGCCGGTGTACGGGTCGTTGTGCAGGAAGGCGTCGCCCTCTGCGACGTCCGGGTGGAACTCGCACATGGTGCGCGTCTGCAGGTGCGCGCCGAAGCTGTGGATCGGCAGCCCGTCGGCGCAGGCCAGCAGCTGGTTGTCGGCGGTGCACAGGCCGCAGCTGAAGTCGCGCGCGCTGTTGATCACCGCCGAGCGCGCGGCGCGCAGCAGGGTGTTGGTCATCTCGCGGACGATGCCGTCGATGCGATTGGCGATCACCGCGGTGAGTACCGGGTTGATGGCTTGCTTCTGGTCCATTCCGGGCGTCCTCACTGGTAGCTCAGGATGTAGTTGCCGGCGTCGCTGACGCGCGCCGACATGCCCGGATAGACCACCAGCGTGGTGGTCGGCTCCTCGATGATCGCCGGGCCCTGCACGCGGTGGCCGGGAAGCAGGTCGGCACCGGCATGGATCGGCGTTTCGATGCTTACCCCGGCGTCGAAGTGGCAGGTCCGGTAGGTAGCCACCGGCGCATCCTCGCCTTGCGCCGCGCGGGCGAGGCTCTGCACCAGCGGCGAGGAGAGGGCGACGGTCAGGCGCGCCTTCCAGTTGATGCATTCCACGGCGCTGGCGCGGTCGTCGATGGCGAATACCCGCTGGTGGACCTGGTGGAAGGCTTCGACCAGCCGTTCGACGTCCGCCGCATCCTCGATACGGCTGAACGGCAGCGGCGTATCCAGCTCCCAGATCTGCCCGAAGTAACGCGCCTCGACGAAGAACTCGAGGCGCGCCTTGTCGCGTGCCTGTGCGCCGAGGCCTTCGAGAAAGCCCAGCAGGCGCCGTTCGAGTTCACCCAGGGTGCGGTTCACCGCGGCGTGGTCGAAGCGGTTCGAGGTGGTCACCAGGCTCGCGGTTTCCTCCTTGAGGATGTCGGCGAACTGCATGCCGGCGGCGGACAGCGCCGAAGCCGCCTTGGGCAGCACCACGCGTTCGCATTCCAGCTCGCGGGCGATCGGCAGGATGTTGATGCCAGCCGCGCCACCGCCGGCGACCAGGGTGCTTTCGTTCGGATTGACACCCTCGGCGATGGTGATTTCGCGGATCGCCTTGATCATCAGCTCGCTGGCCAGGCTGATGATGTCGTAGGCGGTCTGCTCGATGCTGGCGCCGAAACGCTCGGCCAGCGGCGCGAGGGCACGGCGCGCGGCCGCCACGTCGAGGCGCATGCGCCCGCCGAGGAAGGCCTCGGCATTGAAGTAGCCGAGCACGCAGGCGGCGTCCGACACCGTCGGCAACTCGCCGCCGCGGCCGTAGCAGGCCGGGCCGGGATCGGAGCCGGCGCTCTGCGGGCCGACGCGCATCAGGCCGCCCTCGTCGCACCAGGCGATGGAGCCGCCGCCGGCGCCGACCGAGCGGATGTCCACCGAGGAAATGCCCAGCAGGTGACCGCTCCACAGGCCGCCGAGCCAGGTGTCGCGGCTGTAGGTGAGGTTGCCGTCGCGGACCAGGCCGACGTCGAAGGTGGTGCCGCCGGTGTCGCAGACGATGGCGTTGCTGCCGAGGTCTTCCAGGCGCGTGTAGGCGGCCGCGGCGACCGGCGCCATGGCCGGGCCGGATTTCACCGTGTGGATCGGCGCCTCGATCAGCTCGGCGACGTTCATGCAGCCGCCCAGCGTGGTCGAGACGAGGATGTCGTTGGCGTAACCGGCCGCGCGCAGGTCGCGCTCCAGCCCGCTCAGGTGCTGCTGCATCAGCGGCTTGAGCGAGGCGTCGATGCTGGTGGCCGAGGCCCGACGGTACTCGCGGATCACCGGCAGGATGCGGTGCGAAAGGGTGTAGGGCACGCCGGGCAGCAGTTCGTCGAGGAGCGCGGCGAGGCGCTGTTCATGCGCCGGATTGGCGATCGACCAGAGCAGGCACACGGCGATCGCCTCGAAATCGTGCCGCGCCAATTGGCCGATCACCTCGCGCGCCTGCGCCTCGTCGAATTCGCGCGACACGCTGCCATCGGCGCGGATGCGCTCGCGCACCTCGAAGGTGTAGCGGCGCGGGACGTAGGGCTCGGGGTAGTCGCGGCTGAAGTCGTGGGGATTGAGCTTGCCGCCCTCGCGCAGCACGAGGATGTCGGGGAAACCTTCGGTGACCAGCAACGCGGTCTTCGCCACGCGCTGGGTGACGATGGCGTTGGTCGCCCGCGTGGTCCCGTAGATGAACAGATCGGTCGCACCGAGCAGCGCCTCGACGCCCATCCCCAGCTGTTCGGCGGCGACGCCGAGGGCCTCGCGCATGCCGTCGAAGATGCGCGCATGGGTGGTGAGGGCCTTGCCGATGGTGTAGCCACCGCTGCTGTCGGTCACCACCACATCGGTGAAGGTGCCGCCGGTATCCACGGAAATCCTGTACATGCTGATGATCCCTCTCATTAGTCGCGGCCACGACGAGGAATGCAGTATCGCGCAAAACAGGGCCGTCTCCGCGCCAGGGTGAAGCAGGCGCTGAACGGTATCGCCGTTTCCGGCGGGGAGGGATGAGCAGGGGAGCGGTCAGGCCGCTTCGTAGTGCCAGACCTTGGAGACGATCTTCCAGGTGTCACCGAGGAAGATCAGGGTCATGTCGTCGACGAAGCTCTGCGGCAGGTAGAGGTCGCGCACGCGCACGTGGGCGGTGGTCGGCGTCGGCATTTCCAGGCTGATGATCTCGTCGACGCGCGGGTCGTTGCGCTGCGCGGGCGCTTCCCGGCGGGTGATCCGCTCGAGGTACAGCGGCAGGTCGAGCATGATGAATTCATCGTCCGTGGACGAGAACAGCCGCGCCTCGGCGTGGAAGATCTCGTTGAACCAGTCCGAACGGCCGAAATACAGCGCGTCGAAATAGCGCTGGATGACCTTTAGCAGTTCGCTCTTGGGGGTGCTCATGCGATCGCTCCATTGATGCATTGCTCGACGGCCGCTTCATGCGGCAGTTCCAGGCCGTAATCCAGTGCGGCCAGCAGGGTTTCCAGTTCGCTGTCGGAAATGATCAGCGCGGGCGCGAGGAACAGGGAGGTCTGTTCCCCGCTGGTGCCGATCAGGACACCGGCCTCCAGCGCGCGCTCGGCGACGCGCGAGGCGAGGGTGGGCTCCAGGGTGTCGGCCCGCCAGTCGCGCCAATCCGGGCCGTGCAGCTCGATGGTCCAGTGCAGACCACGGCCGTCGACACGGGCGACGATCGGATGGCGGGCGGCGATTTCGCCGAGGCGGCGCTTCATCACCTGTTCCAGATGCGCGGTTCGCTCGAGCAGCTTTTCGCGCACCACCACGCGCAAATAGGCGCGTACCGCGGCGACCATGCTCGGATGGGCGCGGAAGGTGCTGTAGCTCTGCCAGGACTTGTCTTTCAGCCGCTCCATCACGTCCTTCGAGAGCACCACCGCGCCGGCCGGCGCCGCGCCACCGGCCAATGGCTTGCCTAGGGTGACGATGTCCGGACGGCTGTCGCCGCCCTGGAAGGCGAACCAGCGCCCGCTGCGGCCCAGGCCGGTCACCACTTCGTCGGCGATCCACAGGCAGCCAGCCGCGCGGGCCATCGCCGCCATGCGGTCCTGATAGTCTGCGTCGTGATAGATGCCGCCCTGGGTGTAGTCGATGATCATCGCCGCGCTGTCGGCCAGCTGCTCCGGAACGCCGGCGAGGCGCGTCTCCAGCGGCGGCACGCAGACATCGCCGCCGTAGCTGGCGCCGACCGGCGCGGGCAACTGGTGAACCGCTACGCGCCAGGGCGTCGCCCGGGTGCCGCCATGATGCGAGGCGAGGCCGCCATGCCAGTGCGGCTGCAGAGTGGCGTCGCGGGACAGACCGGTGAGGCCGTGATAGGCGCGCTCACGGGTGGCGAACGGCGCCCTCCCGCTGAGCACCTGGGCAAGCGACAGCGCCTGATCGTTGGCCTCGCTGCCGCTGAGGAAGAAGCGCACGCCGCCGACCCAGTCGTGTTCGCCGGCGAAGGCGATATCGACCAGCTCATCCGCCGCGGCTTCACGCTCGCCCCAGGCCCAGCCTTCGCTGACCACCGGGGCACTGGCGGCCCTGCGCAGGGCGTCCTGCATGTCCGGATAGGCATGGCCGAGCGGGCCGCCGGTGCTGCTGCCATCGATGACCCGACGGCCGTCCGCGAGGAAGAAGTACACCCCTTCGCCGCCAACGATGCGGAAGCTCGGCTCTTCGCCGGCGTTCAGCCCTGTCTGGATCAACCTGCCCATGCCCGTGCCTTCCTCGGGATCGGTATATGGACATAGCATTTCATGTCGACTGTATATTGTCGACAATCTTTTTATATCCTTCTATCATTGCCCTCCACCAAGCCCGCCCTGGCTTTTCGTAAAGCCGCATCCTAGAGCCTTCACGGCGGCGTTCGGGCGTTTCCGACGGAGGTCGGAGTGAGCTATCTCCTCCCTTGTGTTAGGGTCTTTTTAATCGTTACCTCGCCGGCCGGAGAATCCGATGGCTTCCTTTGAATCACCCGAAAGATCCGACAGCGCCATGCCGCTGCATCGAACGCGCATGGCCGACCTGGCCTACGAGCGTATCCGGGAGCTGATAATCGTCGGGGACCTGCCCATCGGCTCGCGCTTGATCGAGACCCAGCTGGCGCAGGAGTTCGGCACCAGCCGGGCGCCGGTTCGCGAGGCCATCCGCCGCCTGGTGGAAGACGGCCTGATCGAGGAGCGGCCGCAACACGGCGCCACCGTCAAGGTGCTCGACGCCGCGGCGATCATCGACCTCTATAACGTGCGCCTCGCCCTGGAGACCATGACCATTCGCCTGGCGACGCTGCGCGGCATGTCCACCGACCGCCTGCGTGAACTGGTCGCGCTGATGGACGAGGCGGCGCGGAAGGGCGACACCATGCTGGTGGCGCGGCACGAGCTGGATTTCCATGCGGAGATTTGCCAGCACAGCGGCAATCAGCTGGCCATCGAACTGTTCCGCAGCCTCGGCGGTCGCCTGCTGATGGCCGTCGCCCTGGACAACACCTCGCAGCAGGACCTGCTGGGTGTCGCCGCCGAGCACGAGCCCCTGCTGGCCGCCATCGAGTCCGGCGACGACCGTCGCGCCGCCGAGGAAATGCGTCTGCACATCCTTTCCACGGTCGGCGACCTGCTGGCACGGCTCGACGGCAATCCGCTGGATCTGCTCGACTACCCGCAAAACGCCTGATCGATCTCGACTTTGCCCGCGGCGCGCCGGATCATGCCGGCCCCGCATCGCCCGAGTCCGCCATGAAACGCTTCGTCCTCCTCGATACCACGCCGATCCCCGACAACGGCGGCGCCCTCTGCCTGTTCGAGTACGGCGAAGACTTCGTGATCAAGTTCGAGGGTGGCCGCGGCAATCAGTTGATGAACACGCGCATGCACGGCTCGGAGGATGCGCTGGCGGAAATCCCCTGCAAACGCGTGGCCGGCCGGCCCCAGGTGCGCGTGCTGATCGGTGGCCTGGGCATGGGCTTCACCCTGGCCGCAGCGCTGCGGCACCTGGGCAAGGACGCGGAGGTGCAGGTGGCCGAGCTGGTGCCGGGCGTCATCGAATGGAACCACGGTCCGCTCGGGGAAAAGTCCGGCTATCCGCTGCGCGATCCGCGCGCCAGGGTGCTCAACGACGACGTCGCGGTGATCCTCAAGGCCGGGCCCGGCGCCTTCGACGCCGTCATGCTGGACGTAGACAACGGTCCCGAGGGGCTCACGCAGAAATCCAACAGTTGGCTGTACTCGATGGAGGGCCTGCGCACCTGCGCGAAGGCGCTGCGCAAAGGCGGCGTGCTCGCCGTATGGTCGGCCAGCGCCGACCGGCAGTTCTCCGAGCGTCTCTCCAGGGCGGGATTCAAGGCCGAAGAGGTGCAGGTATTCGCCCACGGCGACCGTGGCCCGCGCCATACGATCTGGATCGCCGACAAGCTCTGATCACTCGCCCCGTTCGCCCTGCGGCAACCCGCCATGTGGCGATTTTACTGGGCTCGCGGCGCTGGAAATTCCTTTTTGCGCACGCGAACTTATCGCCTTTTTCGGCCTCCTATCGCGGTAGCCAGTGATCGCGACGGCCTGCTAAGCTCGCGCCTTCACTCGATTGCCCACTACGGCGCAGGTTAAGGAAATAGCATGAGACAACATCGGTTGGCGGCAGCGATGGCCCTGGTAGGTCTGGTTCTGGCCGGCTGCGACTCGCAGACCAGCGTGAAACTGGAAACGCCGGCTCAGAAGGCCTCCTACGGCATCGGCCTGAACATGGGCAAAAGCCTGGCTCAGGAAGGCATGGACGATCTGGACTCCAAAGCCGTCGCCCAGGGCATCGAAGATGCCATCGGCAAGAAAGAGCCGCGCCTGAAGGACGAAGAGCTGATCGAAGCCTTCGCTTCCCTGCAGAAACGCGCCGAGGAGCGCATGAAGACGGTTGGCGAAGAAAACGCCAAGGCCGGCAAGAAATTTCTCGAAGACAACGGTAAGCGCGAAGGTGTGACCACCACCGCGTCGGGCCTGCAGTACGAAGTGCTGAAGAAGGCGGACGGCGCCCAGCCCAAGCCGACCGACGTCGTCACCGTTCATTACGAAGGCAAGCTGATCGACGGCAAGGTCTTCGACAGCTCCATCGAGCGCGGCACCCCTATCGATCTGCCGGTCAACGGCGTGATTCCGGGTTGGGTCGAAGGTCTGCAACTGATGCACGTTGGCGAGAAGTTCAAGCTCTACATCCCCAGCGAACTCGCTTACGGCGCACAGAGCCCGAGCCCGATGATTCCGGCCAACTCGGTGCTGGTGTTCGAGCTGGAACTGCTGGCGATCAAGGACCCTAACCAGGCTCCGAGCGACGCCGAGCAGCCCGCCGAATCCAAGTAACCCCCGCGTTACCGACCAACGCCCCGTTCTGCGGGGCGTTGTCGTTTCCGGGGTAACGAACCGTCACTCGACCGGGCAGTCTGAACAGGTACGGAACGAGGTCGCTGTTACGGTTATGCACACTGCCTTAAGGATTACAAGCGGAGCGTCGAGAACGCCTTCGCACTTTTCCAGTGCGATCACAACTTACTGATTTTATTGATATTTTATTGCTGTTTAAAAATTGCTCGATCTGAGCGGAAGCCGCATGAGGCGGGCTTTTGGCCCAGCCATCCATAATCTGTTCACATAGTTATCCACAGCTTTTGTGGGTAACCGCAGCCAGCCCAGCGGGCACGCGGTCTGCCGAGGAGTCAGGATGAAAATGCCGTTGAATCTTGCACGCTACCTGCCCATCGCCGAGCGCATTCTGGTGCGTGGCCGCCTACCTGCGTTGCTGCTGGCGGTGGCTCGCAAAGGCGCGCGGAAGGACAGGCGAAAGGGTGGCTTAACGGACGACCTGCGCGTGCTTCAGTCGCTTGCGCTGGCCTACTGGCGTGGCGAGTACCGCGCGGTCAGTCGGCAGGCGCTGCTCGCCTCGGTGGCGGCGCTGGCTTACTTTCTGTCGCCGCTGGATCTGATTCCGGATTTTCTCATCGGGGTCGGCCTGCTGGACGACTTCGCCGTGCTCGCCTGGGTCACCCGCACCTGGAGCAAGGAGCTCGACGCGTTCCGCCTGTGGCGCGATACCCAGTCTCCCGCCCGGCGAGCGGAACTGGAACGGCTGCCATCGCCCGAGGAAATCCGCCGGGAACGATGAGCTGTCGCCAATCGTCCCGGCCGCCCTCAGTCAGTGTCGAAACCGCTTCCGCTCGCCGCCTGTTAAGATCGTCGCTGATCTTCAGAGGGGAGCGCCCATGAGTGTGCAAGTGATCAGCCGTGACGGCGAGGCGGAATACGCCGTCGTGCCGTGGGCCGAATACCAAGCGTTGCTCGCCGCTGCCGGACGGCCCAGCGAGCAGATCGCGGTCTCGGAATCCGGGGATGGCCTCGCGCAGCTTTCCAGCCGACGTGAGGCGCTCGGGCTGAGTCGTGAGCAACTGGCGCGTCAGGTCGGCATCAGCCCGTCCTACCTCGAGTTGATCGAGCGCGGCGAGCGCGAGCCGGACGCCGCGATCCGCCGCTCCCTTGCGTTCGTGCTGGGCAAGGCCGCGCGGGAGCAAGAGGCTCCCGCGCCGTGAGCGTGCGCATCTCCCAGCAGCACTGGCAGGCATTGCTCGCCGAACTGGCGGATGCGCGTCGACAGCGCCACCTGGTGACCTACCGCGCGCTGGTCGAGCGTCTGCAACTGCCGACTCCGGCGCTGCAGACCCTGACCGCCGCGCTCGAACACCTGGCGGCGCTCGACGCCAAGGCGGAGCGCCCGCTGCGCAGCGCGCTGGTGATCAGCCAGGGCGCCAGCCGTCTTCCACGCCCGGGGTTCTTCGACTGCGCGGTACGCCTGGGGCGTTTCAGCGGTCCGTGTGACGGTGTCGCCGCGGCCTCCTGGCATGCGGCGGAAGTCGCCCGTGTTTTTGACTTCGACTACCCGGAGGGCAACTGATGTTGTGGAAACTGCGCGCCAGGGCGGGCTACTGGCTCGCCCGGCAACTGCTGGGCTGGCGCTGGTGGGTGGCGCAGCCGCGCGCCTGGCACTGGATGGAAGGGCAGTACGCGCGGATGGCCAATCTGGGCGATCGTCAGGCGCAGAGCTTCTACGGGCACCTGTTGCTGTTCCGTGGCCAGGGCCTGGGGGCGCGCGAGGAGGGCTTGAGGCTGCTCGATCTGGCCGCCCGCGCCGGTGACGCGAAGGCGGCCTATCAACTCGGCATGAGCAGCCTGGCCGGTTCCACGCAGCAGCCGCCCGACGGCCGGGAGGCCGCGCGCTGGTGGACCCTGGCTGCCGAGAATGGTCACCCGCTGGCGGCGCACCGGCTCGCCGAACTCTATCGGCAGGGTGGAGAAGGGCAGCCCGCCGACCCCGACCTGGCCGGGCGCTACGCGGATCGCGCGGGCGAACTCGGACTCTGAGTCTTTCTCGGTGTTTCGTGGAATGCGTAAGGCCGCGTTCGCCATTCAGGCCTCTCGTTCCGCTTCTTCCATCCGCTTCCTCGCTCCGACTCGTTCGAGACGGGCCCTCGCTTTACCCCGCCAGCGGCAGGGTATCGATGACTTCCAGGCTGTAGCCCGGCACCGCCTTGGCCATGCGCTTGGCTTCGGAGGCGAGGTCGGCGAGCTGGGTGGCGTCGAGGCGTGAGCAGGCTTCCGGGCGCAGGTGAACGATGCCGATGGAGAGCGACAGCAGTGGAAACTCCTGGCGCTTGCCCTGGCGGTCGTGGGCGACGAAACAGCCGGCCTGCAGGTGTTCCTCCCGGTAGAAACGCCGGCACTGGCTCTGGAAGTCCTCGAGCAACTGCTGCAGGCGCAGACGCCAGTCCGCCGAACCCAGCACCAGCAGGAAATCGTCGCCGCCGATATGGCCGACGAAGTCGCGCATCGGATCGACCCGTTCGCACAGGCACTGCGCCAGGCAAAGCAGCACCTCGTCGCCACGGGCGTAGCCGTAGAGATCGTTGAAGGGCTTGAAGCTGTCGATGTCGACATAGCAGATCACGGCCTCGCGCTCCTGCTGCAGCAGGCGCGTCAGGCATTGCTGGATCGGCACGTTACCCGGCAGCAGGGTCAGCGGGTTGGCGTGACGGGCCTGCTGGATCTTCTGTTCTGTGATCAGCTTGAGCACGTCGATCACCCGGCCAAGCCCGCGGTACTCGCCGTCCTCGGTGATGATGAAATCCTCCTCGATGCGTTGCCGCGCGCGACTGGTGAGCAGCCGGCTCACCTGCTGCAACGACTGGCGCAGGTCGACGCTGAGGAAGTCGTCACCCATCAGCCGGCTGATCGGCTTGCGCGCGAACAGGTCGGTGGCGAAGGGCTTGAGCAGGGCGTCCGAGAGGGAATGGCGGTGCACGATGCCGACCGGATGGCGCGCTCCATCGAGTACCGCCAACGAGTTCAGGTTGGCCTGCAGGCGAAACGCCTCGAGCACCTCACCGATGGTGGTTTCCTGATCGACCGCCTGTTGTTCGATCAGCAGGGTGGCGAGCGCCTCTTCCTCTTCGGCGCTCAGCGCGGCCCCGAGTCTCGGCAGCAGCACACGGGCGTCGCGCGACGGGTTTTCCTGCGGCCGGGCGAGCAGGTAGCCCTGCACCAGGTCGACCCCCATCTCGGCCAGCACGCTCAGTTCCTCGATCAGCTCGATGCCTTCGGCGATCACCTGGGCGCGGGAAACTTTCGCCATCTTCAGGATGGATTCGACGAACTCGCGCTTCACCGCATCCTGGTGAATCCCGTCGATGAAGTGACGGTCGATCTTCACGTAGTCCGGGCGCAATTCCGACCACAGGCGCAGGCTCGAATAACCGGCGCCCAGGTCGTCCAGGGCGATCGAGAAACCCATGGCGCGGTAGTGGTGCAGGGCCGTCTGGAGCAGCGCGTAGTCCTCGATGGGCGCCTGCTCGGTGAGTTCGATCACCACCTGGCTCGGCGGTATTCCCAGGCTTTGCAGCAGCTTCAGAGTGCGTCCGGGCTGATGTGCCGGCTCGAGCAGTGATTCGGGGGAGACGTTGAGGAACAGCTTGCCTTCGAGCTGCAGGTCGCGGAAGGCCTGGCAGGCGGTCCTGCGCGCCAGCTGTTCCAGTTCGCTCAGGCGGCCGGCATGGCGGGCTGCGGCGAACAGCGTGAGAGGCGAATGCAGCGGGCTGTTGGAGGGGCCCCGGCTCAGTGCTTCGTAGCCGAGGATGCGCCGTTCGGACAGGCAGACAATCGGCTGAAAGAGGCTGTGCAGATCGCCCTGAGCGAGGATCAGGCCCAGTGCGCTGGCTTGCTCGGTGACGGGCATCGTAGGTCTCGAATACAGAAATGAAAAAGGGCCGGCTTTCACGCCGGCCCCTCCATTTCACGACACTCGTGTTACCGCCGTATTACAGGCTCAGTCCTTCTTCGCCACGGCAGTGTTCAGGCCGAGGTAGTCGAGGAGAATCTGCCCGGTTTCCTGCAGGTAGGCGTCGTCTTCCGGCTTGGTCTTGTCGTCCGGGCTGGGAACGGCGTCCTCGTCCTCTTGCTTGAGCTCCTTCAGCGGCTCCTCACCCTTGGCCTTGCGGCGGGTATTTTCCAGCGCCAGCTGCTCGCCCTCGACCTTGGTCTGCTCGGCGCGACGCTTGGTTTCGTTGAGGCTGACGGTCTTCTCGTCCATCAGGTGCTGAGCCAGCTTGAAGCGTTCCTGGGTGAAGACGAAGTCGGGGTTTTTCGCGGCTCGGGCTTCGTGGCGCGCGCGCAGTTCGGCGAGGAACGGCGCGAACGGATCGCGCTCGGCACTGATCGCCGGGCGGATGCTGTCCCACGGCATGGCTTCGGGCAGCGAGCTTTCGCCGATCTCGTGGGTGTTCACCACTGGCGGGAAGTCGACATCCGGCAACACGCCCTGATGCTGCGTGCTCTGGCCGGAAACCCGGTAGAACTTCGCCAGCGTCAGCTTCAGCTCGCCGTGGTTGAGCGGCTGGATGGTCTGTACGGTGCCTTTGCCGAAGGTCTGCCCGCCGATGATCAGCGCACGATGGTAGTCCTGCATGGCGCCGGCGAAGATTTCCGAGGCCGAGGCGGACAGCCGGTTGACCAGCACGGCCATCGGCCCGGTGTAGTAGGCGCCGGGGTTCTCGTCGGCGAGCACGTCGACGCGCCCGTCGGCGTTGCGCACCAGCACGGTCGGCCCCTTCTCGATGAACAGGCCGGTGAGGTCGGTGGCTTCCTGCAGCGAGCCACCGCCGTTGTTGCGCAGGTCGATGACCACGCCGTCGACTTTCTCCTGCTGCAGTTCGCCGAGCAGCTTCTTCACGTCGCGGGTGGTGCTCTTGTAGTCCGGATCACCGGCGCGATAGGCCTTGAAGTCGAGGTAGAAGGCCGGCAGCTCGATGACGCCGAGCTTGTACTCGCGCCCGGCGTGCTCGAGTTTCAGGACGCTTTTCTTCGCCGCCTGTTCTTCCAGCTTGACTGCCTCGCGAGTGATCGACACCACCTTGCTGGTCTGGTCGTTCGGCCCGTTGCTCGCCGGAATCACTTCCAGGCGAACCTTGGAGCCCTTCGGTCCGCGGATCAGTTTTACCACTTCGTCGAGACGCCAGCCGATCACGTCGACCATCTCGTCGTCACCCTGGGCGACGCCGATGATCTTGTCCGCCGGAGAAATCTGCTTGCTCTTTTCCGCCGGGCCGGCCGGCACCAGGCGCACGACCTTGACGTTGTCGTTGTCGTTCTGCAGCACGGCGCCGATCCCTTCGAGGGAAAGGCTCATGTTGATGTCGAAGTTTTCCGCGTTGTCCGGCGAGAGGTAGTTGGTGTGCGGGTCGTAGGTCTGCGCGAAGGCGTTGATGTAGGCCGAGAACACGTCTTCGCCACGGGTCTGGTCCAGGCGCGCGAGCTGGTTGCGATAGCGCTTGGTGAGCAGCTCCTGGATCGCCTTGGGCTCCTTGTGGGCCAGCTTCAGGCGCAGGACTTCGTCCTTGACGCGCTTGCGCCAGAGGTCGTCCAGTTCCGCGGTGTTCTTCGCCCAGGGGGCCTTTTCGCGATCGATCAACAGGTCTTCGTCGATGCTGAAGTCGATGTTATCGACGCCCTTGTCGAGCATCGCCAGGGCGAAATTGAGGCGTTCCTCGAGGCGATCCAGGTAGCGTCGATAGATGGCGAAGCCCGGGTCCAGGTTGCCACTCTTCAGGAAATCGTCGAATTGCGTGCGCCACTTATCGAACTCGGCGATATCGCCGGCGGTGAAGTAGCTGCGCGCCGGATCGAGGGCTTTCAAGTAACCCTCGTAGATCTTCACCGAGCGCTCGTCGTTGAGCGGGGGCTTGTTGTAGTGATGACGCTTGAGCAGTTCCACCACGTTCAGGCTGGCGATCACCTGCTCGCGATCCGGCTGCAACGCATCCCAACTGTGGGAAGCGGTTGTCTTGGCCCACAGCGGCAGCGCGCTGAAACCTATCAATAAGGCAAGGGTGGTGCGGGTAAGGGTTCGCTTCATGCTGATTCGACGTGTGGGCAAGTGATGACGCATATTAGGTCGTCAATACGGGCGCCGGTTCAATCGAACCGGGCATAACGCCGGAGCCGGTTGCCGGCTCGGTTGAAGCCACTATGGAGGCAGCGTGAAGGCATTGCAAGGCATCGACGGGAACCTGGAGTGGGCCGAACGCGCCGCTCTGGAATGTGACGTGGGGCAGATCCGCATTCGTGTGGCGGCTGCCGGACTCAACCGCGCGGACCTGCTTCAACAGGCCGGGCACTATCCACCGCCACCGGGGGCCAGCGACGTCATCGGCCTGGAGTGCGCCGGGGTGATCAGCGAAGTGGGCGCCGGCAGTTCATGGAAAGTCGGCGATCGCGTCTGTGCCTTGCTGGCCGGCGGCGGCATGGCCGAGGAGGTGGTGATCGACGGTCGCCACGCGCTGCCGGTTCCGGAAGGCATGAGCTTGCTCGAGGCGGCGGTGCTGCCGGAGGTGTACGCCACCGCCTGGCTCAACCTGTTCAAGCTAGCCGCGGTGCAGCCCGGCGAGAAGGTGTTGATCCACGCGGGCGCCAGCGGCGTCGGTTCGGCGGCGATCCAGCTGTGCAAGGCGTTCGGCAATCCGTGCTGGGTGAGCGTCGGCTCGCCCGAGCGTCTGGAGCACTGCGAAGCGCTGGGTGCGCAGGGTGGCGCGCTGCGCCATGACGGGTTGGACAACCTGCGCGATTTCGGGCCCTACGACGCCATCCTCGATCCGGTGGGCGGGGGTTACGCCGCACTGAACCTCGACCTCATCGCGCTCGACGGGCGCTGGGTGACGATCGGCATGATGGGCGGGCGCAAGGCCGAGATGGATTTCGCCAAGCTGCTGGCCAAGCGCGTCCAGCTGATCGGCTCGACCCTGCGCAACCGCGACGACGACTACAAGGCCGAGCTGTTGCTCGACCTGCAGCAGCACGTCTGGCCGCTGTTCGCCGAAGGTCGTCTGAGTCCCGAGCTGGCGCGCAGCTACCCGATTGCCGACGCCACTGCCGCTTACGCCGAGCTGGCGGGCAATACGGTCAACGGCAAGTTGGCGCTGGTGATCGACGCCAGCCTGAACTGACCGGTACAGGCCCGGATTCTCCGGGCCGTTCGGCTATGTCCGGCCCGCGGGAACTCAGTAGTTCTGCGGGCATAGCTTGCGTTCTATCAGCTCGATGAGGATGTGCAGGACCTTGATGTGCAGCTCCTGCACGCGGTCGGCATAGTCGCCGCCCGGGGCGCAGATGCACACGTCGGCGATGTCTTCGAGCGCCGAGCCCGGCTTGCCGGTCAATGCCACCACTTTCACCCCGAGCTTCCGCGCGGCTTCGGCGGCCTTGAGCACGTTCGGGCTCTTGCCGCTGGTGCTGATGGCGATCAGCACGTCGCCGGCGCGGCCGTGGGACTCGATGTAGCGCGAGAAGATGTAGTCGTAGCCGAAATCGTTGGCCACGCAGCTGATGTGGCTGGCGTCGCTGATCGACACCGCGGCGATGCCCGGGCGGTTGTTGCGATAGCGCCCGGTGAGTTCTTCGGCGAAATGCATGGCGTCGCACATCGAGCCGCCGTTGCCGCAGGAAAACGCCTTGCCCTTGTTCTCGAAGCTTTCCACCAGCAACTGCGCGGCGCGCTCGATGCCGTGCAGCGCCTGGTCGTTGGCGATGAAGCGATCCAGTGCGGTGCGGGCTTCTTCGAGGCTGTAGCGGATATGTTCGATCATCAGGGTTCTCAAGGAAGATCGTGGCTGGAATAGAAGGCGCCGAGCACTTTCACCAGATGGGCGAGGTCGTGGCTGCCGGCCAGCTCGCGGATCGAGTGCATGGCGAAGGTCGGCAGACCGATGTCCACCGTGCGCACCCCGAGGTGGCCGGCGACGATCGGGCCGATGGTCGAGCCGCAGCCCATGTCGCTGCGTACCACGAAGCTCTGCACCGGCACTTCGTTTTCCAGGCACAGGTGGCGGAAATAGCCGGCGGTTTCGCTGTTGGTGGCGTAGCGCTGGTTGCTGTTGATCTTGATCACCGGGCCGGCGTTGAGCTTCGGCCCGTGGTTGGCGTCGTGGCGATCGGCGTAGTTCGGGTGCACGCCGTGAGCGTTGTCGGCGGAAACCAGCAGGGATTTCTGGATGCTGCGGACGAAGCGCTCGCCGTCCGGCAACAGCCGGCGCAGGGTCTGTTCCAGCATCGGGCCGTCGGCGCCACAGGCCGAGCAGGAACCGACTTCTTCGTGATCGGTGCATACCAGTACGCAGCTTTCCTCGCCCTCGGCCGCCAGCAATGCCTGCAGGCCGGCGTAGCAGGAGAGCAGGTTGTCCAGTCGCGCCCCGGCGATGAAATCGCCGTTGAGGCCGACGACGGCGGCGCCCTGGGTGTCGTAGAAGCTCAGTTCGTAGTCGAGCACGGCGTCGGCGCTGATGCCGTGTTCCTCGCTCAGCTGGTCGGCGAGCAGGGCGCGGAAATCCACCGATTCGTCGCCGGCGACCTGGGCGAGGATCGGCGGCAGTTCGTTCTGCGCATTGATCGCCCAGCCTTCGTTGGCGGTGCGGTTGAGGTGGATCGCCAGGTTCGGAATCACCGCCAGCGGCACCTTGAAGTCGATCAGCTGGCTTTCCACCTTGCCGGCCAGGCGGAAGGTGACGCGCCCGGCCAGCGACAGGTCGCGGTCGAACCAGGGCGCCAGGAGGGCGCCGCCGTAGACTTCGACGCCGAGCTGGAGAAATCCCTGGCGTTGCAGCTCGGGATTCGGCTTGACCCGCAGGCAGGGGCTGTCGGTGTGCGCGCCGACCAGGCGCAGGCCGCCGTCTTCCGGGGGCTGTTTGCCGAGGCGGATGGCGATGATCGAGGAGTCGTTACGGGTCACGTAGTAGCGACCGCCGGCTTCGGTGTGCCAGGTCTCGCGCTCGTCGAGGCGGTGGAAACCGGCGGCTTCCAGGTGCTTGATCAGGCTGGCGGTAGCGTGGAAAGGCGTGGGCGAGGCCTTGAGAAAATCGATCAGACCCTGGTTCAGCTGTTCGCGCATAACGGACTCCGGACGGCAATGCCGCCGAGTTTATCGTATTTGCGCGGCCCGCTCGGCATCAGCCCCTGCGCCCCGGCGTCTAGAACGGCGCCGGGCACTCGAAGCGCAGGCGTTCGCCGCTGTGCGGGTGGCTGAGGCTGAGCATGCTGGCGTGCAGGCACAGGCGTTCGTGCGCGGCCAACGCCTCGGGGTTGGCGTAGAGGCGGTCGCCCAGCAGCGGGTGGCCGATCGACAACATGTGCACGCGCAACTGGTGCGAGCGCCCGGTGATCGGCGTCAGCTCGACGCGGCAGTGCCGCTCGAAGCGTTCCAGTACGCGCCAGTAGGTGAGGGCGTGCTTGCCCTGCTCGAAGTCGACCACATGGCGCGGCTTGGTCGGCGGGTCGTAGCGCAATGGTAGCTCGATGCGCCCGCTGTCGAGCGCCGGCTGCCCCCAGCAGAGCGCGGTGTAGGCCTTCTCCGTTTCGCGGTCGTGGAACTGGCGGGACAGCTCGCGGTGGCTGTCGGCATCGCGGGCGAGCACGATCAGGCCCGAGGTTTCCCAATCCAGGCGATGCACGACCAGTGCCTCGGGGTAGCCGTTTTCCTGCAGCCGGGTGACCAGGCAATCCTTGTTGTCATCGGCGCGGCCGGGGACGGAGAGCAGCAGGGTCGGCTTGTTGATGACCAGCAGGGCGGCGTCCTGATGGACGATTTCAATGTTCGACAGCGGCATTATCTGGCCTGAATGAAAAAGCGGCCCTCGGGCCGCCCTCTCGATGTGGTGAAACGAACGCGGGCGCTATCAGCGATCCGGCAGGGTGATATTCAGCTCCAGGATCGAGCAGCTGCCCTGGCTTTCCAGTGCGACCTGAACCTGATCCTGCTCGATGTTCACGTACTTGCGTATCACCTCGACCAGCTCCTTCTGCAGGGCAGGCAAGTAGTCCGGCTGGGTACGCTGGCCCCGTTCATGGGCAACGATGATCGACAGACGCTCCTTCGCGATCGATGCAGTGGATTCCTTTTTGCGATCGCGGAAGAAGTCAAAAATGTTCATTCGCGACCTCCGAACAGTCGTTGCAGGAAGCCGGGTTTCTTGACGTCCAGGAAGCGGTGCGCGAGGTCCTTGCCGAGCAGGCGGTCGACCGCGTCGCTGTACGCCTGGCCGGCGTCGCTCTGCTCGTCGAGGATCACCGGGACGCCCTGGTTGGAAGCCTTGAGCACGGCCTGCGATTCGGGAATCACGCCGAGCAGGTTGATCGCGAGGATTTCCTCGACGTCTTCCACGCCGAGCATTTCGCCCTTGGTGACGCGCTCCGGGTTGTAGCGGGTCAGCAGCAGGCGTTCCTTGATCGGGTCGAGACCTTGTTCGGCGCGGCGCGATTTGCTCGCCAGCAGGCCGAGCATGCGGTCGGAGTCGCGTACCGAGGAGACTTCGGGGTTGGTCACGACGATGGCTTCGTCGGCGAAATACATCGCCAGGTGCGCACCTTTCTCGATACCGGCAGGGGAATCGCAGATCACGTACTCGAAGGTTTTCGACAGTTCGTCGATGACCTTGCCGACGCCTTCCTGGGTCAGCGCGTCCTTGTCGCGCGTCTGGCTGGCGGCCAGCACGTAGAGGTTCTCCAGACGCTTGTCCTTGATCAGGGCCTGGGTCAGCGTCGCCTCGCCGTTGATGACGTTGACGAAGTCGTACACCACGCGGCGTTCGCAGCCCATGATCAGGTCGAGGTTACGCAGACCGACGTCGAAGTCGACGATGACGGTCTTGTGCCCGCGCAAGGCGAGGCCGGTACCGATGGCGGCGCTGGTGGTGGTTTTGCCCACGCCACCCTTGCCGGAAGTGACTACGAGGATCTTGGCCAAGGTGATTAACCCCAAAATGTAAGGAAGAGTGGGCATCCGCGGCCGGCGCAGGCCTGCGAATCGCCCTTGTATGGTCCTGACTGCCGGTGAGGATCGACCGCGTCCGATGGCGTCGTGAGCGGCGGCCGAAACCCGCTGCAGGTACCTGAAAAAGTGGCGGCAGTATCCGTTAAAGGCGGGTGATGTTCAACACGTCGCCCGCCAGGCCGACCTGCACCGGCTGGCCCCACAAGGGCTCGCGGCGGAGGTCTTCGGCGACCTTGTAGTGGCCGGCCACGGAGACCATTTCGGCGGCCAACTGCTGGCAGAAAATGCGTGCCTTGGAGTCGCCCTTGACGCCGGCCAGGGCGCGTCCGCGCAACGGACCGTAGACATGGATATTGCCGTCGGCGAGAAGTTCCGCCCCCGGACTGACCGCCGCAATGACCACCAGATCGCCGCCCTGGGCGTAGATCTGCTGGCCGCCGCGGATCGGCGTGGTGATCACCCGTGTCGGCTTGGCGACCGGTTCCGCGGGTTTCTCCGGCTTCTTCACCAGCGCCGCGCCGGCGGTCGGATCGAGCGGCCGTTCGCGCGCGCCCGACGGTGGAAGCACCGGCAGATCCATGGAGTCGGCGGCGGCCACGTGCTCGAAGGTGTTGGAGCGGATCGCCAGCGTGCGCAGGCCGTGACGACGGCAGACGCTCATCAGCGCGGCGAGATCGAGACGCCCCTCGCTGGGTGACAGCTTGTCCAGCGCGAGGACCAACGGCGTATTGCTGAAGAAGGCCGGTGCCTGTGCGACTTTGGCCGCCAGCTGGCGGTCGAGCCGCTGCAGGTCATTGTGTGCCAGCTCCATCACGGTGATGGCGAGCATGCTGCCCTTGAGCTGGAACACGGGTTCTTGGTCGAGTAGGTCGGTTTGGCTCATGGTTTGCCCGAAACGTTGAATCGCGAGGACTTATAACGGGAAACGCGCTGCCCCGCCATAGCGCGGGGCGGCGCTCGGCCCCGTGTATCCGTCGGCGCGGCTTTCGGCGCGTGCCTCATTTGTCGCTAGAATGCCGGCTTTCTCCGCTTCCCGAGACCCGCATGGATCGTCCGCAATTCAGCCCCGCTTTTCTCCATCCGCGCTTCTGGTTGCTCTGGCTCGGCCTTGGGCTGCTCTGGCTTGTAGTGCAATTGCCGTATGCGGCGCTGCTCGCCCTCGGTCGCCTTGGCGGAGCGGCGATGTTGCGTCTGGCGGGGTCGCGTCGGCGCATCGCGGCACGCAACCTCGAACTGTGCTTCCCCCATTTGTCGGAGAGCGAGCGAAAGGCGCTGCTTGAGGCCAATTTCGCCTCCATGGGCATCGCCTTCTTCGAAATGGCGATGAGCTGGTGGTGGTCGCGCGAGCGGCTCGCCCGGCTCGCTCATATAGAAGGGATCGAGCACCTGCAGCAGGCCCAGGCGCAGGGACAGGGGGTGATCCTGATGGCGCTGCACTTCACTACGCTGGAGATTGGCGCCGCGCTGCTCGGCCAGCGCCACACCATCGACGGCATGTACCGCCAGCACAAGAACCCGGTGTTCGACTACGTGCAGCGCCGCGGTCGCGAGCGGCACAACCGCGACGCTACCGCCATCGAGCGCGAGGACGTGCGGGCGATGCTCAAGGTACTGCGCGCCGGGCGGGCGATCTGGTACGCGCCGGACCAGGACTACGGCGCCAAGCAGAGCCTGTTCGTGCCGCTGTTCGGAATCCCCGCCGCCACCGTCACCGCCACCAGCAAGTTCGCCCGGCTCGGCCGCGCGCGCGTGGTGCCCTTCACCCAGGAACGTCTGGCCGATGGCAGCGGCTATCGGCTGACGCTGCACCCGCCGCTGGCGGATTTCCCCGGCGAGAGCGAGGAAGCCGACTGCGCGCGCATCAACACCTGGGTCGAGCAGGCGGTAAGCGAGTTGCCGCAGCAGTACCTGTGGGCGCATCGGCGTTTCAAGACGCGCCCGCCGGGGGCGCCTAAGCTCTACTCCTAAAGTCCCCAGGATGAGCCATGAGTGAAAGCAAAGCCGCGCCGGTCACCGGACTGATCCTTTCCGGCGGTGGCGCCCGGGCGGCCTACCAGGTCGGCGTGCTGGCGGCGATCGCCGACCTGTTGCCGGACACCGCGCGCAACCCGTTCCCGGTGATCGTCGGTACGTCCGCCGGGGCGATCAACGCGGTCGGCCTGGCCTGCGGCGCGCTGCATTTTTCCGAGGCGATCCGCAATCTCACCCAGGTCTGGCAAAGCTTCCATTGCGCCCAGGTGTACCGCAGCGACTGGCCGGGCGTGCTGCGCCAGGCCGGGCGCTTCGTCTCCAACGCATTGTTCGGGCTCGGCGGTACGGCGCCGGTGGCGTTGCTGGACAGCGCGCCGCTGCGTGAGCTGCTGGCCGAGCGGCTGGATTTTTCCGGGATCGCCGCGGCGGTGGCGCGCCGTCAGTTGCGCGCGGTGGCGGTCTCCGCGTTCGCCTACGAGTCGGCGCAGGCGGTGACCTTCTACCAGGGCCGCGCGGCCATCGATCCGTGGTTTCGCCATCGCCGCGTCGGCGTGCCGACGCGCCTGGACGTCGAGCACCTGATGGCCAGTTCGGCGATTCCGTTGATCTTTCCGCCGGTGAAGATCAACCGCGAATACTACGGCGACGGAGCGGTGCGCCAGTCGGCACCGATCAGCCCGGCGCTGCACCTGGGCGCGACGCGGGTGCTGGTGGTCGGCGTCAGCGGCAAGTCGCGTGGCAGCCTGGACGACGTGCAGATCGACAGGCCGCCCGTGGCGCGCAGCCAGCGCCCACCAAGTCTGGCGCAGATCGGCGGGCACATGCTCAATAGCACCTTCATCGACAACCTGGAAAGCGACATCGAGCTGCTCGAGCGGCTCAACTACATGGGCGCGCTGGTGCCGGACGACGTCCGCCGGCGCGGCCTCGGACTGAAGCCGGTGGAGGTTCTGGTGGTGGCTCCGAGCAAGCCGCTGGACCAGATCGCCGCGCGCCACCGGCGCGAGCTGCCGGCGGCGTTGCGGGTGTTCCTGCGCGGTCCCGGCGCGACCCGGGCGAGCGGCGCGGGGGTGCTTAGCTACCTGCTGTTCGAGGCCGGCTACTGCAACGAACTGATCGAGCTGGGCTACCAGGACGCCATGGCGCAGAAGGCGGAACTGCTGCGCTTTCTCGCCTTGGAGCCGAGCGTCGAGGCCCAGGCGTCCACGCGCTGAGCGCGCTTCAGGCCAGCACGCCGTTATGGAAGTCGCGTAGCGCCTGCTCGATTTCCTCGCGGCTGTTCATCACGAAGGGTCCGTACTGCACGATCGGCTCGCCCAGCGGCCGGCCGGCGAGCAGCAGCACGCGCGCGCCCTGGTCGCTCGACAGGCGCAGCTCGCCCTGTTCGGAGAGCCGCGCCAGGCGTCCCCGGATCACCTCGGCCGGCGCGTCGCCGGCGACCAGCAGCGTGCCTTCATAGACGTAGAGCATCGGCCGCAGGCCTTCGGCGAGGCGCAGGTTCAGCTCGACGCCGGCCGGTATCACCAGGTCGAACAGGTGAGGCTCGCTGTGCGGACGCTGCACGACGCCGTAGAGCTGCCGCTCGCCGTCGTCGAAGCGACCGGAGATGACCTTCACCTCGACGCCGCCTGCAGTGCGCAGGCGGGGGATTTCCGCGGCATCGAAGTCGCGGCAGCCGGGCTCGCCGAGCTTGTCCTTGCCCGGCAGGTTCAGCCAGATCTGGAAGCCGCGCATGGCACCCTGTTCCTGCTCGGGCATCTCGCTGTGGATCACGCCGCGTGCGGCGGTCATCCACTGCACGCCACCGCTCTGCAGCAGGCCGACGTTACCCATGTGGTCTTCATGGCGCATGCGTCCTTCGAGCATGTAGGTGATGGTCTCGAACCCGCGGTGCGGGTGCGGCGGGAAGCCGGCGATGTAGTCGTCCGGGTCGTTGGAGCCGAACTCGTCGAGCATCAGGAAGGGATCGAAGCGCTCGATGCCGGCGCCGCCGATCACACGGTTCAGGCGCACGCCGGCGCCGTCGGAGGCCGGTTGGCCGATGTGCTGGGTGATCACGCTGCGAAACGAAGTCATGGGAATCTCCGCGAAAAACAGACGTGCATCGTAAGCGAAGGATTCGATTCGATGGTTGCGATTATCGCGGGATAACTATCGAAGAACTGGATAGTTCAGGGGCCGCCCGCGCCGAAGCGCGGGGGGGCTGGGTCACTCGGCGACCTGCAGGTCGCGCGCACGGGTGTAGACGTAGCGGACCTTCTCGTACTCGAACGGTGAGTTCAGCTGGCCGTAACGGAAGTTGGTGGTGTAGCGCGCGTTGACCGAACGCAGCAGAAATATCTCCGGGTGATCCTCGCTGGCTTCGGCGACGTTGAGGAAGTTGGCCTCGCTGTCGACCGCGAAGTCGAACACCCGGCCGCCGGCGTCGCGCAGGTTGGACGGGCCGAAGAACGGCAGCACCAGGTAGGGACCGTCGCCGACGCCGTAGAAGCCAAGCGTCTGGCCGAAGTCTTCGCTCTGCTTGGGCAAGCCGATGCGCGATGCCGGGTCCCACAGGCCGAACACGCCGACCGTGGTGTTGACCAGCAGCCGCCCGGTGGTCTGCAGCGAGCGCTTGCCCTTGAGCTGCAGCGCGCTGTTCACCAGGTTGGGTATGTCGCCCAGGTTGCCGAAGAAATTGCTCACGCCGCTGCGCACGAAGCGCGGCGTGACGTACATGTACCCGCGCACGACGGGCAGCAGCACCCATTCGTCGAGGCGGTAGTTGAAGTGGTACATGTGCCGGTTGAAGCGCTCCCACGGGTCGTAGATTTCCAGCGCTTCGAGGGTGGCGCGCTCGAACTCGGTCTGATCCAGGCCGGGGTTGAACTTCAGGCTGTCCAGCGGGCGGGTGAAACCGTCGCCGTCGGTGTCCGCCTGGGCGGCCATCGGCAGCAGCAGGCTGAGGGCGAGCAGCAGCGGTTTGGTGAGGCGAGCGAGTTGCACGTATGGGGTCGTCATAATGCGATCGTTCCCTGAATGGGCCGGCGCCTGGGCGCGAAGGTGAGCGTCAGCCACGGAAGAAGTCCAGCATGGCCTGGGTGTTGACCTTGTAGTTGAGGTTGCCGAGGTGGCCGCCGTACGGGTAGACGGTCAGGCGTTCGCCGAAGGTGCGGCGCAGGAAGCCAAGGTCGCCGGGGCCGAGGATCACGTCGTCGGCGTTATGCAGCACGGCGATCTTTGGGCTGTTGCGCAGGTAGTCCTCGAGCCCGTAGAGGCTCACCGCATCGACAAGCTGGGTGAAGCTGCCGCCGTTGTGCCGGGCGCGCCACATCGGGATCAACTGGTTGACCATGTAGCAATCGAAATCGCACTGCAGGGCGCGCTTGAAGAACGGCGTCAGGCTGGTGCCCTCCGTGATCGGGAAGTTCGGCGGGGTGATCAGGCCGCGACGGTTAATCAGGTCCGAGGTGAAGGCGATGTCGGCCGAGGAGAAGCGGAACACCGTACCGATCAGCATTGCCATCTGTTCATCGGTCAGGCGCTGTTTGGACTGTTGGAAGTCATAGAGCACCGCTTCGTTGAGGTCGATGTAGCCTTTCTGCTGGAAGTATCGCGAGAGCTTGCGCAGCATCAGTTCATAGAAGGTGGTGCTGCCGGTCACGCCCTTCACCTCGGTTTGCACCAGGCGGTCGAGGTTGCTCACCGAGGTGTTCAGATTGACCGGCGGGTTGATCAGCAGCACGCGCTTGAAGTTGAAGCTGCGCCGGGTTTCGTCGAGATGGCTGACGAAGGCCGCCTGCAGGCCGCCGAGACTGTAGCCGGTGAGGTAGTACTCGGTCACCGGCAGGTCGGGATGCTGGGCGCGCACCGCCTGCATGACCCGGTAGAGGTCGTCGGCATCGTCCGCGGAAATGCCCGGCGTGGCGTAGCGCGAGGCCGAGGCCATGAAGTCGTAGCTGGTCGGCGAGGACAGCTGCACGACGTGGTAGCCGGCCTGGTAATAGAGCTTCTTGAGGAAGTCCATGGTGCTGTTGGCGTAGTTCGCCCCGGTGCCGGCGATGATGAACATCAGCGGCGCCGGCTTGCTCTGCTTGGCCAGCCGGTAGTGCATCTTGGTCACCGGCCAGAAGTTCTCCGGCAGCTCGAACTCGCGCTCCGGCCGTAGCAGCAGGGCGTAGTCGGCCTGGTCGATGTCGGTGTCGAAGGGCAGGGTGGGGCGCAGCGCCGTGGGCGTGGTGGCGATGGTCGCCTCGAACGGGTTGTGCAGCGGGAAGCCGTAGGTGGCCGGATCGACATCCGCGGCCCACAGCGGCGCACTCAGTAAGCTGCCAAACAATGCGGCTAAGCGAAGAATACGTGGCATGGAAGTTCCCTTTCGGAAGAAGGCGTTCTGAGTAATCCGCAGGCTATGACAACCGCGGGACCAGCAAAGTGCCAGCAGTTCGGGAGGTGTCGTTCGCGACCGCTACAGCGGCGCGAAAATCGCCCGGCTGCGCGGCAGGGCCCTGAGCATCGTCGGCGTCCGACTCCTGACCGGATCGGTTTCCCGCCGCTACGGGGCTGACGAGGAAAGTTGAACCCATTCTACGCGCGACGCGGTCGGTAATAATTGCACCGGTGTGTGCGGTTTGCAGCGGCATGGCTGGCGGCTATTCTGTGCGCCTTTCTCGCCGGAGTCGCCCTTCATGCGCCGCAAGCCCGTGATCCTGCTGTTGATCTGCCTGTCGTTGTGGTTGGCCGCCTGTCTCGCCCTGCGCTACGGCTTCATGCAGGACAGTCGCTGGGTCGGCGCCTGCGCCGACGATCCACTGCGCTGGGAATGCCAGGTCCGTTCTGTGCTCGGGCTGACCATTCATTTCCGCATTCTGGCCTGGGCGGCGCTGGTTACCGCCGTGCTCGGCTTTCTCCTGCCGGGCGTCGCCGGTCGCCGGGTCGCCCTGCTCGGCATGCTTTTCGCGCTGCCGGCGCTGATCCTCTATACCGCCAGCCTGGCGGTTTTCGCCGTGGTGCTGTCGGCGCTGCGCCTGGTGCGCGCGCCGCGGCAGATCGCGGCGCGTTGAAACCCGCTTCTCAGCCCGCGATCGCACTCGGCTCCCGGCGCAGGCAGCGGTAGAGGGCGAGGGTCAGCAGCAGGCTGACGACGGCCCAGCCGATCGCCTGCTGGTTGCCCAGGGTTTCCTCGACCAATTGCGGAATGATGCCCAGCCCGACGAACAGCGCCAGCAGCGTCAGCTCGCGGCGCGGGCCGGCGACCGGGCGGCACAGGTAGACCACCGCCGGTAGCAACAGCGCGGCGCTGGGAAAGCTGCGGTAGCGCGCATCGAAGACCAGCGCCAGCATCATCACCGCACCGGCGAAGCCCGCCGCCGCGATCCACCAGCCACCGCGCGCTTCCAGCCAGGCGAACGCTCGCCCGCGGCGCCCCAGGGCGAGCGTGGCGTGCGCCAGCACCAGTAGGTTGAGCACCACCAGCGCCGCGGCCCACAGCCATTCGCCGACGAAACGGCTGGTGACCCAGGCCAGTTCGCACCACAGCGCGATGCTGCCGGCGCCGAGCCCGGCCAGCAGCGGCAACAGCAACGCCGAACGGGTGGATGACGGGCGCCCGCCGAGGATCAGGCCGGCGGCGAAGATCGCCAGCGAGAAGCCCAGCCAGATCGGCCAGTTCGGCAGGTTGGAGACCGGTCCGGCGAGCACCGCCTTCTCCTGGCGGTCGGCGTCGAACAGGCCCCAGTAACCGCCCACCGCGCCTTCGCTGGCGCGCTTCCAGGGCTGGTCGAAGGCCTCGATCAGGTTGTAGCGCCAGCCGTTCTGCTCGGCCATGGCGACGAACCCGCGGATGAACTTGGCCTGGTTGACCAGACTCGGCACCGCGGTTTCGCGTTGGCGGCCCTCGCTGGGCCAGCCGGTTTCACCGATGAGGATGTCCTTGGGCGCGAACTTCCTGCCGAATTCCTCGCGAATCTGCGCGACGTGGCCGAGCGCATCGTCGATGCCCGCCGGCTCGTCTTCCCAGTACGGCAGCAGGTGGATGGTGAGGAAGTCCACGGCCGGCGCGACTTCCGGGTGCTGTAGCCAGAATTCCCAGACATCGGCGTAGGTCACCGGCTGGCTGACCTGGGCTTTAACCTGGCCGATCAGCTGCGCCAGACGCGCGCCGGTGACTTCCTTGCGCAGCAGCGTCTCGTTGCCGACGATCACTGCCGTGACCACGTCGGGGTTGGCCTTCGCCGCGGCGATCAGCGCGTCGACTTCCTTCTGCGTGTCTACCGGGTTGCCGTTGACCCAGGCGCCGAGCATCAGCTTGAGCCCGTGTTTGCGCGCCAGGGCCGGGATTTCCTCTAGGCCAGTCATCGAGTAGGTGCGCACGCACTCGAAGCGCTTGGCGAGCAGCGCGAGGTCGGCGTCCATGCGCTCGGGGCGCAGGATGAAGGGCTGGTCGAAGGGCGACTGGTCCTTGTCGAACGGGCTGTAGGAGGCGCATTGCAGCTTGTGCGAGGGCGTGGCCGCGTCGGGCAGCAGCACCGGCTGGCCGATGGCATACCAAAGGCCGAAAAGTGCAAAGACGGCGAGCAGGCTGGCGAACAGGTAGGGAAGAGCGGGGAAGGAGATTTTTTCCGGCATGATCGGCTGCGCCTGGGAACAAGTCGCGCATCTTACCTGCAATCCGGTGACCGATCAGCCCGGTCGGAGCGTTGCAAAATGCTTCGCGTCAGGCGGCTTGATGGGCTTTTCATCGGTACGGGCCGATGGGCGGTGCGCGGGCGTCATCCGGCTGTCATCTGCCTTTCGTAGCGTCGCGCAAAACCACAGAAGAAGAGAATTCCATGGACGATTACCAGGAAGAACTGCTCGAACGTCGCGCCGCCGAAGACGCCATGCTGGACACCAGCGAAGACGCCAGCGAGATGTGATCAGCCGACCTGGCGCTGGGCGCGGCGGAATTCGCCGGGCGTCTGCCCGCTCCAGCGCTTGAACGCACGCTGGAAGGCTTCCGCCGAGGCGAAGCCGAGCAGGTAGGCGATCTCGCCAAAGGCCAGTTCGGTGTCGCGGATGTAGGCCATCGCCAGGTCGCGGCGGGTGTCGTTGAGGATGGCGCGGAACTGCGTGCCTTCCTCGGCGAGCTTGCGCCGCAGGGTCCAGGTTGGCAGTTGCAGGCGTGCCGCGACTTCCTCCAGGTCGGGCTCGCGGCCATTGAGCAACGGGCCGATCAGCCGGCCGATGCGCTCGCTGAGGCTGCGCGTGCGGGTCTGCTGTTCCAGTTCCGCTTCGCAGATTTCCAGCAGATGACGCCAGGTGCTCGGGCAGTGCTCGGGATTACGCAGCGCCAGGGTGTCGCGGCCGAGGCGCAACTGGTTGAATTCGCTGGAGAACTGCGCCGGGCTGCCGAACAGGCCAGCGTAGCGTTCCAGATACTCCGGTGGCGGGAATTCGATCTCGACGCGCTCGGCCACCAGGTGGCGGCCGACCAGCGCGCTCAGCTGGCTCAGCCAGCCGGCCAGCACCGAGTCGACGACGAAGCGGTTGTAGGCATTGTACGGACTGATCGAATAGAAGCGCAGCCAGGCCCCGCGGGTGTCCTCGTGGAAACTCGACTGGCCGCGGTAGTTACTGGCGTAGAGCGGCTCATAGCGGATCAGCGCACGCGCCGCTTCGCGCACCGTTGGCGCCTGCGCGGCGCTGACGCCCGCCAGGCCGAGCTGTGGCAGCCGGCTCAGGCGACCCATGTCCAGGCCCAGGCCGGCCTCTCCGCTGAGGCCGATGGCGGCATGGCCCAGACGCATGAACCGCGGGATGGACAAGCGCGCACGTGGTTCGGCGAGGCGCGCGGCATCCAGGCCGTAGCGTTCCAGCAGTGCGCCGGCATCCTGGCCGCGTTCCTCCAGCGCGGCTGCCAGCCCGTGGACGAAACCGACCGAAAGGTCGCCCAGGCGCACGCGGCGGGCTTTCACTGCGGCGCGATCCACAGGTTGAGCAACTGGCTGCCCGGCGCCTGGCCGCGCTGCATTTCCAAGGGCGTCAGCTCCACCCGGCGTGGCGCGCCGCCGACCGGCCAGCTCAGTTTGCCGCGCAGGTACAGCGGCTCGCTGACCTGGTCGCCATTGGCCGTGAGCACCCGGCTTTGCGGGTAGCCGGGCTGCCAGTCGCGCTCGATCAGCAGCTCGCGCTCGCCGATGCGCAGGCGTTGCGGTGCGCGTCTGTCGTGCGGCTGCGGCCAGGCCTCGCTGTAGAGTTCGCCGAGCACCTGGCCATCCGGGCCGAAGGCCAGGCTGACGGTGCGCAGCGGGCCGTCGCCGACCGTCAGCTGGCCGTTTTCCAGGTGCGGCAGCGGCAGGAGGATCGAGCCGGCGAGCAGGTTGACCCGGTATTGGCGCGCCAGCTCGGAGAACAGGTGCTGATAGTCCGCCGCCATGCGCCGGGCCTTCATCCGCAGCAGCGCCTCGTCGAGGCGTTCGGCATCCAGGTTCTGCATCAGCACCTGCACCGCCAGCAGCGGGTTGCCGAGCAGCATCCAGTCGCGCACCTCCTGGCGGTCACGCGCCTGGTACAGCTCGGTTTTCTCGCCGGCGGCGATCAGCCAGGTGCCGACGTGTTCGGGCAGCACCACCAGGGTCTGCGGGCTGAGCAGCCCGGCAGCGCGGGCGCGATCCAGCGCCGCGGCGAGTTTCAGGCGCAGGTGCGCCGGGCTCTGGTAGTCGACCGGGAACAGCTGCGGGCGGATCAGCAGCAGGTTGCCGGACGCGCCGGGCGTGCCCGCGTCGGTGCTCAGCTCGCTGCGCAGATCGGACAGGTAGTGGCTGGCCGGACGGCGCTCGGCCCAGCCGACGAAGGTCGCCAGGCCGGCGATCAGCGCACCGAGGATCGACAGCAATAGCAGCTTGCGCATGGACGCTCCATGAAGACGGACGCGCACAGGGTAGGGAGGTACGTCGCGCTTGCGCAACCCTGTGCTGCGCGCTGCGATCAATAAGTTGTCACTTTCGATCATTGAGTGGGCCCGGCGCGCTGACTATCGTCTGCCCATCGATTCCCTCCACAGATGAGGGGACATCCGTGCCACAGCCGATTTCCGGAGAAGCCATGACTACGCCTTACCCGCACCTGCTCGCGCCCCTCGACCTGGGTTTCACCACGCTGCGCAACCGCACCCTGATGGGGTCGATGCACACCGGCCTGGAGGAGAAACCGGACGGTTTCGAGCGCATGGCGGCGTACTTCGCCGAGCGCGCCCGCGGCGGCGTCGGCCTGATGGTCACCGGCGGCATCGGCCCGAACCTCGAAGGCGGCGTGTATTCCGGCGCGGCGAAGCTGACCAGCGCGGAGGAAGCGGCCAAGCACCGCATCGTCACTCAGGCGGTGCACGAGGCGGGCGGCAAGATCTGCATGCAGATCCTGCACGCCGGGCGCTATGCCTACAGCCCGAAGTCGGTGGCGCCGAGCGCGATCCAGGCGCCGATCAACCCGTTCAAGCCGCACGAGCTGGACGAGGAAGGCATCGAGAAGCAGATCCAGGACTTCGTCACCTGCTCCGTGCTCGCCCGGCAGGCCGAATACGACGGCGTCGAGGTCATGGGTTCCGAGGGCTACTTCATCAACCAGTTCCTCGCCGCCCACACCAACCACCGCACCGACCGCTGGGGCGGCGCCTACGAGAACCGCATGCGCCTGCCGGTGGAAATCGTCCGCCGCGTGCGCGAGGCCGTGGGCCCGAACTTCATCATCATCTATCGCCTGTCGATGCTCGACCTGGTGGAAGGCGGCAGCACCTGGGACGAAATCGTCCTGCTGGCCAAGGCCATCGAGAAGGCCGGCGCCACCCTCATCAACACCGGTATCGGTTGGCACGAAGCGCGTATCCCCACCATTGCCACCAAGGTGCCGCGGGCCGCGTTCACCAAGGTCACCGCCAAGCTCAAGGGCGAGGTGAAGATCCCGCTGATCACCACCAACCGCATCAACACCCCGGAAGTCGCCGAACAGGTGCTGGCCGAGGGCGACGCCGACATGGTCTCCATGGCGCGTCCGTTCCTCGCCGACCCGGAATTCGTCAACAAGGCGGCCGCTGGGCGCAGCGACGAGATCAACACCTGCATCGGCTGCAACCAGGCGTGCCTGGACCACACCTTCGGCGGCAAGCTGACCACCTGCCTGGTCAACCCGCGCGCCTGCCATGAAACCGAGCTGAACTACATCCCCACCGCGCAGGTGAAGAAGATCGCCGTGGTCGGCGCCGGCCCGGCCGGGTTGTCCGCCGCCAGCGTCGCCGCCGAGCGCGGTCACCAGGTGACGCTGTTCGACTCGGCCAGCGAGATCGGTGGGCAGTTCAATGTCGCCAAGCGCGTGCCGGGTAAGGAAGAGTTCTTCGAGACCCTGCGCTACTTCAAGCGCAAGCTGGAAACCAGTGGCGTCGAGCTGCGCCTGAACACCCGTGTCGGCGTCGAGGAACTGGTCGCCGGCGGCTATGACGAGATCATCCTCGCCACAGGCATCGCGCCGCGTACCCCGGCGATTCCGGGCATCGAGCATCCTAAGGTGATCAGCTACCTGGATGCCATCCTCGGACGCAAGCCGGTCGGCCAGCGCGTCGCGGTGATCGGCGCCGG
>NZ_DEYR01000023.1:704-3030 GCF_002364635.1 Pseudomonas sp. UBA3153 | reverse complement strand
GTCGCGGTGATCGGCGCCGGCGGCATCGGCTTCGACGTCTCCGAGTTCGTCACCCACCAGGGCCGCTCCACCAGCCTCGATCGCGATGCGTTCTGGCACGAGTGGGGCATCGACACCGCGCTGGAGGCGCGCGGTGGTATCGCCGGGATCAAGGCCGAGGTGCCGGCGCCGGCGCGCCAGGTGTTCCTCCTGCAGCGCAAGAAGACCAAGGTTGGCGACGGCCTCGGCAAGACCACCGGCTGGATCCATCGCACCGGGCTGAAGAACAAGCAGGTGCAGATGCTCAATTCGGTCGAGTACCTCAAGGTCGACGACGCCGGCCTGCATATCCGCGTCGGCGAAGCTGAGCCACAGGTGCTTGAGGTGGACACCGTCATCGTCTGCGCCGGCCAGGACCCGCTGCGCGACCTGCACGACGGCCTGCTCGACGCCGGCCAGCAGGTGCACCTGATCGGAGGCGCCGACGTGGCCGCCGAACTCGATGCCAAGCGCGCGATCAACCAGGGGTCGCGACTCGCCGCCGCCCTTTGACGCGCTCACTCGCCGCGTTCGCTCGCTGCCCGGCCGACTTGTGTGTCCGGGCAGTTCTGTTATCTGTGTCATGGAACGGGGATTATCCGCGACAATCGGTCTTGGCCGGTCGCTGGCTGCTAAGCCGGTCACAGCCTCCAGGCGGCTGCATGCCCTAGACTCGCCCAACCGCTGGGCCGGTTCTTGCTAACAGGCTCCTGCCCCGGGCGTGCCGCGTCGACCGGGCGATTGCAGAACGAGGAACCGAAACGATGCAGAACAAGCCGCAGATGGTCGAGGCCGTACTGTTTTTCGATGAGCAGGGCGTCTGCAAACAGATGCTGTTCGCCGAATTCGAGGCGGTGCTCGACGGCGTGGTCGACCTTCCCGGCTTCGCCGACCGGCAGATGCGCGCGGTCTATGTGCTGATCAATCCGCGCCTGCAGGTGCGCTCGGCGGTGTTCTTCTTCCTCGATTTCGACCCGAAAGGCGCCGCCGACCCTGGCTGGAACATTCCCCTGCGCCACCTCGCGGACCGCGCCGGACGTGGCCCGGACCTCGGTGGCGGGCCGATTCGCCTGGCCTGTCGTAGCCAGACGCCGGTGGCCTGGCTGCAACTGCACCTGTGGGAGCCGAGCATTGAGCGCGGCGACTTTCAGGCGATCCGCGAAGCTGTGCAGCGCAACAGCCTGGGCCTGCTGGTCGAGGAAGAAACGGCGTTGCCGGCGATGGCGCCGGAGCGTCTGCAGGTCGCCGCCGAAGACGCCTGGTACGCCGACCCTTCGCAGGAACTGGTGGAAAAGCTCACCGAGCAGATGGGCCTCGAGCATCGCCAGAAAATCGCCGTGCTGGTGAAGCAGCAGCGGCTGCGTCTGGCCAGCCTCGGGCAGAATCATGAAGAAGAGCTGGCGCGGGTCAAGCAGACCGCCGAGCGCCAGCACGCGCGCCTGCTCGACGAGGTCGCGGCGCTCCAGCAGGCGCTGGCCGAGCAGGAAATGGTGGTGTCGCAGTGGCAGGCGCGTTTTGCCGAGCAGGCCGAGAGTTTCCAGAAAAGCCGCGAGGAAATGACCCGCCAACTGCGCGCCATCGAGCGTAACGCGCGCATCGAGGCCGATGTGCTGCGCGCGCAGTTCGAGGCCCAGCTGGAAGAAAGGATCGCCCTAGCAGTGGCCGACTACCGCGAGCAGATCGCGGTGCGCGACGTGGAGCTGGCGTACCGCGACGAGCTGGATACCCAGTTGCAGGAGGATATCGAGCGGCTCAAGCGCGAACAGACCCGAGCGATGGTCGCCGACCGGCGCCTCGAACAACTGGCCGAGCTGGGCGTGGTGCTGGTGGTGTACCACCCCGGCGCCGGGCACCTGACCATTCCTCAGCCGGACGTGCCGCGCTACCTGGAAAACCCGCAGGCCTACGCCGCCGGAAAGTGCTTCGTCAGCGAGGCGCAGTACCGCGAATGGCTGGCGCACTACCAGCAGCCGACCTGCGACGCCGTGCTGCCTGGCGGCGAGCGCTGCGACGCGGCGCTGGAGCGGGTCGAGATTCCGGGGCGCTATGTGGCCGGGGAATCCTGCCGCTGCGATCGCCACAAGGCCAGCCAGCGGCTGCGCACCGCCGGTTGAGTTCGCCGCTCCTGCCCGCCTGGGCGCCCCAGGCCGATCTCCATCCGCTGGCGTTCGACTGGCTGCAACCGGCCGGGGTCGAACTCGCGGTGCTGCGCCTGGACCGGATCGACGCCTGGGTGTCCGGCAACAAGTGGTTCAAGCTCAAACCCCATCTGGCGCTGGCCGCCGCTGCCGGCAAGCGCGGGGTGATC
>NZ_DEYR01000023.1:0-425 GCF_002364635.1 Pseudomonas sp. UBA3153 | reverse complement strand
GCCTCGGCGGCGCGCATTCCAATCACCTGCATGCGCTGGCCGCCGCCGGCCGGCGCTTCGGCTTTCCCTGCGTCGGCCTGATGCGCGGCGAGCCGCAGGACACGCCGACCGCGCGCGACCTCATCGATCTCGGCATGCAAGTGCACTGGCTAGGCTACGGCGGCTATCGCGCCCGTCATCGGGCAGATTTCTGGGAACCCTGGCAGGCGCGTTATCCCGATCTGCAGCCGGTGCCCGAAGGCGGCGGCGGGTTGCCCGGCGCGCGCGGCTGCATCGAGCTGGTCGTCATGGCGCGGCGGCAACTCGCTGCGCTCGGCTGGAGTGACTACGACGGCTGGTGGCTGGCCGCCGGCACCGGGACCACGCTGGCCGGGCTGGTGCTCGGCGAGGCGGGTGAGCGCCCGGTGCACGGCGCGCTGGCGGTG
>NZ_DEYR01000022.1:0-13840 GCF_002364635.1 Pseudomonas sp. UBA3153 | reverse complement strand
CGCGGTGTTGGCCGCTGCGAACATTCCCTGTCTCCCGGTGATGCGAATGGCGCTCTGCGTGTAGGCCTCGCTGGGCGAGCGGCAGAGCGCGCCGGAAAAGGTGCCAGGGCCAGTCCATGCCCCGGCGATCGGATTCAGGCGGCGATCGGCGTGCGCCAGTCGTCGGAGCCCGAGGTGCCGGACACCTCGTGGGTCCAGACGATCTTGCGGTAGGTGAAATAGACGTCTTCGAGATGGGTGAAGTGCGACAGGTTGGGGTCCTGGCAGTTCGGCATCCGCGATTGCACGTCGACGATCACCGCGTCCTCCAGCTCGATGGTGAAGTAGTGCTCCTGAGTGCCGGTGGAGGAGGTGCGGTACCACTCCAGTCGGCACTTGCTCAGCCGCTCGCCGGAGGTCAGCGAGTTGAAGATCAGCGGCGACGATTTGTCGAAGACCTTGGTGATCATCAGCGGCTTGTGCACGCGCTGGCCGGTCGGCTGGCCGGATTGCGGGTCGCGCGGGATGATCACCTGGTGGTTGAAGGCCTGGACCAGGATCTGGTCCTCGTGGCCTTCCTGGAAGATGTTGCCCACCGAGTCCTCGGTGAAGGTGCCGGCGGTGATCAGGCCCTGCTTGGTTCCTTCGAGGGACAGATACGCGGGGGTTGGCATGAGTGCTCTCCTTGCTGTCATGGACCGGTTGGCCCGGGAGCACCTGCTCTAACGAAAAACGTGCCAGGCGAGGAAATCTCTAGCCTTATCAGGCGCTTGTGGACTCGTGCGGCGAAACAGCGGTTTTGTCGATGGCAAAGCCCGCTCCAGCTGCGCAAAGCTCTGCCGAATCCCCGGCAGTGCGTTGCGCAATTGCCGGATACACGCGGCCCACGGCGCCTGGCGGGTTCGGCAGAGCGCTGGGAGCACCACGCCTGCGCAAGAAGCTGCACAGGAGCCGAGAGCGCCCCATGGAGGCGTACTACACAGATGGAAGCCGCACCGCGACTGGGCGCGAAGACTTTTCATGTAGTATAACTACAAGAACACTACAGCCCCGACCACCCGATCCCGAACGAGTCCTGCCTGTGAACCTGTTGCAGCACATCGCCCAATCCCGCCATCTCCTGCGTAAATCGGAACTCAAGGTCGCCGACCACGTGCTGCTCGATCCCGCCGCGGTGATGCACAGTTCCATGGCCGATCTCGCCCACGACGTCGGCATCAGCGAACCGACCATCGTGCGCTTCTGCCGCGCCATCGGCTGCAACGGTTTCCAGGACCTCAAGCTGAAGCTGGCGCAAAGCCTGGCCGCCGGCGCCAGCTTCGGCCAGTTCGCGATCCACGAGGACGACTCGGTCACCGACTTCAGCCTGAAGATCTTCGACACCACGCTGCACACGCTGATGGAAGTGCGCGAGCACCTCGATCCGCAGGCGCTGCAGCGCGCCATCTCCGCCTGTGCGCAGGCGCAGCGCGTGGAGTTCTACGGTTTCGGCGCATCCGGTGCGGTGGCCGCCGATGCCCAGCACAAGTTCTTCCGCCTGCTGCTCACTGCTGCCGCCTATTCCGACCCGCACATGCAGGCAATGTCGGCGGTGACGCTCAAGCCCACCGACGTAGCGGTGTGCATCTCGCAGTCCGGGCGCTCCAAGGACCTGCTGATCACCGCCAACGTGGTTCGCGAGAGTGGTGCCACGCTGATCACTCTGTGCCCGAGCCAGACGCCGCTGGCCGACCTGGCGACCGTCAACCTGGCCATCGACGTGCAGGAAGACACCGAGATCTACACCCCACTGACCTCGCGCATCGCCCACCTGGTGGTGATCGACGTGCTCGCCATGGGCGTGGCGATGGCGCGCGGCCCGGCGCTGGTGAACCATCTGAAGAGCGTGAAGCGCAGCCTGAGAAGTCTGCGCCTGTCGCCGAAGACGACAAAGCAGCAGGGCGAATAGTCAGGCACCTTTGTTCTGGTTCCAGTGGTATCACTTTGCTACTGTTCACGGCTTCCTGACCCCGCCTCTCCGGATGTTGCCCCATGCCTCACGTTCTCAAACGTTCTCTCTCCCTGCGCGCCCTGCTGATGGTGCTGGTGTGCGGCATGGCCACGCCCGCGTTCGCCATGCAGGTTTTCGTCAAGACCCTGACCGGCAAGACCATCGCGCTGGAGGTCGAGCCCAATGACACCATCGAGAACATCAAGGAGAAGATCCAGGAAAAGGAGGGCGGCGCGCCGGAACAGCAGAGGCTGATCTTCGCCGGAAAGCAGCTCGAGGACGGGCGCACGCTTGCGGATTACAACATCCAGAAGGAATCGACGCTGCATCTCGTGCAGGTGCAGGTCCAGGTGCAACCGAGCGGGCTCGATGGACTGCGCCGGCAGGCCAGCGGAGTCTCCAGCCTGGCGATTGATTCGGCTGTCCTGGTACTGAGTGGAAACCACGGTCATCCGCTGGATATGCGCGTAGCCCCGGGCAAGCAGAACTGCGCCTGGCTGGCCGGAGACTGGGGTGGCGATGACCTGAGCGGCACCGGCGACACCAGCGGCGCCGCGGAGGTGGGTGGATGCCAGCGCCTGACCGAGAGCGGTGCCCAGTTGGGTCTCGCGGTCGGCAAGACCCGCGCGCAGGACGGCCATGCGGGCCCCGGCTCCGTGAAGCAGCGCGGCGAGTATCTGCTGCTGGAATTCATCGCGCCGGTGATGACCGTGTCACCGAATCTGTGGTCGACGCTGACGGCGTACTACAACCATGGCGAGGCCGATACCCGGCGCGAGTACTCGACCCTCCTCGGCGCCGAGACGTCCAGCGCCGACCCCAGGGTCGATACCTGGGCGTTGCGCGCGCGCCTGGACTGGGAGCGTTTGTGGCAGCCGATGGGAGTGGAACTGTCGCCCTATGCGGACCTGAACTACGTGCAGGCGCGGGTTTCTTCGTATGACGAGAAGGGCGGTAGCCAGGCGATGTCGCTGGCCACGCGCGAGCAGACCGTCTCGGAAATGCGCCTGGGCCTGAACGCCCGGTATCCGCTGGCCGACCATCTCGAGTTGCTGGCAGGCTTCGAAGGTGTTCGTCGGGTGCAGGATGACGCCGATGACATCGACGCCTACTGGGGAGCGCAGCGTTTCAGCTTGCAACAGGCTTCGGACGACCGCGCCTGGGTGCGTGCCCAGCTCGGCGCCGCCTGGCGGATGCAGGAGAACCGGGTAGCGCTGCTGTTCAACGCCACCAGTGAAGGCCAGCAGCCCGCACGTTGGATGGCGATGAGCTGGACGGGCTCCTTCTGAAGCACTGACGCTGTCGCCAAACCGTCATTTACACACAGGATACTGGTGCTCCACACGTCCAAGGGGAGTACCAGCAATGCTCAGTCAGCCCTCCACCCTCGACAGCAAGAACCGCCGCAAGCAGCTCGACCAGCGGCGCATGGAATTCCGCCGTGCCATCGAGGCCTATTCCGAGCAGCGCCTGCTGCAGCAGGAGCTCGATGCCTACCCCGACCTGATCGCCCTCAACGCCCTCAGCGGTTCGCTGGCCGACCGCCGAAGCGCGCCGCCAGCGCACTGATCCTCGCCCGTTCGCCGCGGACGAAGGCGAAGAAGGTCTGCGCCACCGGCGACAGGTACTTGCCGCGCGGATGCACCAGGCACCAGCTGTGCATCAGCGGCAGTTCGCGCACCGGCAGCTCGCGCAGCAGGCCGCCTTCCAGCTCGCGGCGCACCGCGTGGCGGGGCAGCAGCGCCAGGCCGAGCCCGGCGATCACCGCTTCACGTTGCGCCTCGGTGGAGCTCAGCTCCAGGATCTGGGCGAAGTGCGCGCGCTTCTGGTGGAAGTAGTCCTCGCAGGCCTGGCGCGTGCCCGAGCCGGTTTCGCGGATCAACAGCGGCCAGGGCGTCAGGTCCTGCAGCGTCAGCGAGGCCTCGGCGCACAGCGGATGCCCGGCCGGAGCCACGGCGACAATCGGGTTGTCGAGGAACGGCAGGAATTCCAGGGAGCCGTCCTGCGGCACCTGGGACATGATCAGCAGGTCGTCGCGATTGGCCGACAGCCGTCGCACCGCTTGGGCATGGTTGATCACCACCAGTTGCAGACTGACTTCCGGATGGTTCTCGCGGAACGCCGCGAACAGGTGCGGCACGAAGTATTTCGCCGAGGATTCCACCGCCAGTTTTAGCTGGCCCTGCAGCGAGCCTTGCAGGTCGGACAGTTGCATGTCGAGGCTTTCCAGGCGCCCGAAGATGTCCAGGCTGGCGCGCTTGAGCGCTTCCGCGGCATCGGTGAGGTAGAGCTTCTTGCTCACGTAGTCGAACAGCGGCTGGCCGATCAGCTCTTCCAACTGACGAATCTGCAGGCTCACCGCCGGCTGGCTCAGCGACATTTCCTCCGCGGCGCGGCTGTAGGAGCGCGTGTCGCACACCGCGTTGAATACCTGGAGTTGACGCAACGTCATGCGCATCAAGGACTTACGCATCTATTCCGACCTCTTTCGCGGCGCGCTGGGGATTACTGTTCTCTCCGATGAGCAGAAAGATAAGTCATTCCTAATAGCTGACCCAACAATTATTGATTTTTGCTGATCGGTGATCCGGCGTAGTGTTGCCGCAAGACCGCTACATGAAGTCCGGTCGCACGCCGCCCACACGCTGGGCATCTGTTCACTGGGTCGAGGAAGACACGCGTGATCAAGAAAATCCTGATCGCCAACCGCGGAGAGATTGCCGTCCGTATCGTGCGCGCCTGCGCCGAGATGGGCATCCGTTCGGTGGCCGTCTACTCCGAAGCCGACCGCATGGCGTTGCACGTCAAGCGCGCGGACGAGGCGCATTTCATCGGCGATGATCCGCTGGCCGGCTATCTGAACCCGCGCAAGCTGGTCAACCTGGCGGTGGAAACCGGCTGCGATGCGCTGCATCCCGGCTACGGCTTTCTCTCGGAGAACGCCGAGCTGGCGGAAATCTGCGTAGAGCGGGGCATTCGCTTCATCGGTCCGTCGGCCTCGGTGATCCGCCGCATGGGCGACAAAACGGAAGCGCGGCGCAGCATGATCAAGGCCGGCGTGCCGGTCACGCCGGGCACCGAGGGCAATGTCGCCGACCTCGCCGAAGCACTGCGCGAAGGCGAGCGCATCGGTTATCCGGTGATGCTCAAGGCCACGTCCGGCGGCGGCGGACGCGGCATCCGCCGTTGCAACTCGCGCGAGGAGCTGGAGCAGAACTTCCCGCGGGTGATTTCGGAGGCGACCAAGGCGTTCGGCTCGGCCGAGGTGTTCCTCGAGAAGTGCATCGTCGAGCCGAAGCACATCGAGGCGCAGATCCTCGCCGACTCCTTCGGCAACACCGTGCACCTGTTCGAGCGCGACTGCTCGATCCAGCGGCGCAACCAGAAGCTCATCGAGATCGCCCCGAGCCCGCAGCTCACCCCCGAGCAGCGCGCCTACATCGGCGACCTGGCGGTGCGCGCGGCCAAGGCGGTGGGCTACGAGAACGCCGGCACCGTGGAATTCCTGCTCGCCGACGGCGAGGTGTACTTCATGGAGATGAACACCCGGGTGCAGGTGGAGCACACCATCACCGAGGAAATCACCGGCATCGACATCGTCCGCGAGCAGATCCGCATCGCTTCCGGGCTGCAACTGTCGGTGAAGCAGGAAGACATCCAGTACCGCGGCTTCGCCCTGCAGTTCCGCATCAACGCCGAGGAGCCGCGCAACAACTTCCTGCCCAGCTTCGGCAAGATCACCCGCTACTACGCGCCCGGCGGCCCCGGCGTGCGTACCGATACGGCGATCTACACCGGCTACACCATCCCGCCGTACTACGACTCCATGTGCCTGAAGCTGATCGTCTGGGCGCTGACCTGGGAGGAGGCGCTGGCGCGCGGTTCGCGGGCGCTGGACGACATGCGCCTGCAGGGGGTCAAGACCACCGCCACCTACTACCAGCAGATTCTCGAAGACCCGGAATTCCGCAGCGGCCAGTTCAACACCAGCTTCGTCGACAACCATCCGGAGCTGCTGAACTACTCGATCAAGCGCAAGCCGGGCGAGCTGGCCCTGGCCATCGCCGCCGCCATCGCCGCCCACGCCGGGCTTTAACGAATCGTGCCCGGCCTGGGCCGGGTCGCCGCGGATCAGCGGCCAGAGGGAGAATTAGAGATGAGCAAGAAGATCACGGTCACCGATACCATCCTGCGCGACGCCCATCAGTCGCTGCTCGCCACGCGCATGCGCACCGAAGACATGCTGCCGATCTGCGAGAAGCTCGACCGCGTCGGTTACTGGTCGCTGGAAGTCTGGGGCGGCGCCACCTTCGACGCCTGCGTGCGCTTCCTCAAGGAAGACCCGTGGGAGCGCCTGCGCCAGCTGCGCGAGGCGCTGCCCAACACGCGCCTGCAGATGCTCCTGCGCGGGCAGAACCTGCTCGGCTATCGCCACTACAGCGACGATGTGGTCGAGGCGTTCGTCGCCAAGGCCGCCGCCCGTGGCATCGACGTGTTCCGCGTGTTCGACGCGATGAACGACGTGCGCAACCTGGAAACCGCGATCCGCGCGGTGAAGAAATCCGGTAAGCACGCCCAGGGCACCCTCTGCTACACCACCAGCCCGGTGCACACGGTCGACGCCTTCGTCGCCCAGGCCAAGGCCATGGAGGCGATGGGCGTGGACTCCATCGCGATCAAGGACATGGCCGGCCTCCTGACGCCGTTCGCCACCGGCGACCTGGTCAAGGCGCTCAAGGACGCCTCTCCGCTGCCGGTGTTCATCCATTCCCACGACACCGCCGGCGTCGCCAGCATGTGCCAGCTCAAGGCCATCGAGAGCGGCGCTGACCACATCGACACCGCCATCTCCAGCATGGCCTGGGGCACCAGCCATCCGGGCACCGAATCGATGGTCGCCGCGCTGCGCGGCAGCCCCTACGACACCGGCCTCGACCTGGCGCTGATCCAGGAGATCGGTGTGTACTTCTACGCGATCCGCAAGAAGTACCACCAGTTCGAGAGCGAATTCACCGGCGTCGACACCCGTGTGCAGGTCAACCAGGTGCCCGGCGGGATGATTTCCAACCTCGCCAACCAGCTCAAGGAGCAGGGCGCGTTGAACCGCATCAACGAAGTCTTCGAGGAGATCCCGAAGGTGCGCAAGGACCTCGGCTACCCGCCGCTGGTGACGCCCACCTCGCAGATCGTCGGCACCCAGGCGGTGTTCAACGTGCTTGCCGGCGAGCGCTACAAGACCATCACCAACGAGGTGAAACTGTACCTGCAGGGTCGCTATGGCAAGGCGCCGGGCGTGGTCGACGATAAGCTGCGGCACCTGGCGATTGGCAACGAAGAGGTCATTGACGTGCGTCCAGCCGACCTGATTGGGCCGGAGCTGGACAAGCTGCGCAAGGAAATCGGTGCGCTGGCCAAGAGCGAAGAGGACGTGCTGACCTACGCGATGTTCCCCGACATCGGCCGCAAGTTCCTCGAGGAACGCGAAGCCGGCAACCTGGTTCCCGAAGCGCTGCTGCCGATTCCGGAAGCCGGCGGCGTGGCACCGGTGAGCGGCAAGGGCGTGCCCACCGAGTTCGTTATCGACGTGCACGGCGAGAGCTACCGCGTCGACATCACCGGGGTCGGCGTCAAGGGCAGCGGCAAGCGGCACTTCTACCTGTCCATCGACGGCATGCCCGAAGAAGTGGTGTTCGAGGCGCTTAACGACTACGTCGCCGGCGCCGACGGCGGCCGCAAGCAGGCCAGCGCCCCGGGCGACGTGAGCACCAGCATGCCGGGCAACATCGTCGACGTGCTGGTCAAGGAAGGCGACACGGTCAAGGCCGGCCAGGCCGTGCTGATCACCGAGGCGATGAAGATGGAAACCGAGGTGCAGGCGCCCATCGCCGGTACCGTCAAGGCGGTGCACGTGGTCAAAGGCGACCGCGTCAATCCGGGCGAAGTGCTGGTGGAAATCGAAGGCTGACAACTGCCGGGGACGAAAAGGGAGCCTTTTTGGTTCCCTTTTTCTTGTGCGCCGGAATGCCATCGGTATACTCCGCGCCCGCCGGGCTGGACCCCGGCGTTTCCCTTCCCACAAAAGGAATTGTCCGCATGTCCTTCCTGCGCATCGCCCTGTTGCTCTGCCTCGCCCTTCTCACCGGCGCCTGCTCCACCAAGGCCTGGTTCAAGTTGCCCGAGCAGAGCACCCTCGCCATCAACGAGCGTCCCCAGCAGTACCACCAGGGTCTGATCAAGGTTCGGCCGTTCTTCTGGAACCGCGCCGGCGGCGTGCCCTACACGCTGACCAGCGCCACCGGTTCGACCGAGCGCGGCCGTCTGCGAGCGCGCTTCCGCCCGGCTTCGATCTTCTGGCCGCCCTTCGCGATCATCTACTGGCCGATGGGCTTCGGGCAGCGTTGCTACGACATGACCGGCGCCACGCCGAGCCTCTGCAGTCCCGACGATCTGAAGGCGCTGAAGAAGGCCTACCGCGCGGCGCGCTGAGCCGCCGACGCGGCTGACCTCCTGGGTTTGGAGCGCGTACGCGAATTTTCTCAATCGCGTCGATGCGTTATGTCGCTTTGAACTGGCGCGCTGGCTACGGAATGCTATGACCAATACAGCCAGCCGCCGGCGTGGGCGAGAACAGGGAGAATCCAATGAAAAGCGTTGCGCAAATTCTCAAGGGCAAACAGATCCAGAGCATCCACACCATCGCGCCCGAGGACACCGTGCTCGACGCGCTCCGGCAGATGGCGGAGAAGAATGTCGGCGCGCTGCCGGTCACCGATGTCGACGGCCGCCTCGTGGGCATCGTCAGCGAGCGCGATTACGCGCGCAAGGTGGTGCTGCAGGGGCGCTCCTCGATCGGCACGCCGGTCAGCGCGATCATGACCTCGGCGGTGATTACCGTCGATCCGCGCCAGGACATCAAGGAATGCATGCAGCTGATGACCGAGCGCCACCTGCGCCACCTGCCGGTGATCGAGGAGGGGCGGTTGATCGGCCTGCTGTCGATCGGCGACCTGGTGAAGGAGATCAACGCCGAGCAGGAAAGCCTGATCCAGCACCTCGAGGGATATATCCGCGGCGAGTGAACGGCGTCGGAATAAAAAACCGGCCAGTGGCCGGTTTTTCATGTGTCGAGAACGATCAGGTCCCGGACTTGATCTTGGTCCAGGCGCGGGTGCGCTCGCGTTCGGCCTTCGCCGGCAGCGGGCTGACCGTGTAAAGCGTCTTCTGCGCGTCGGCGGTGGGCGTCAAACCGACGTTCTCGCTGATTTCCTTGCTCACCAGCGGCATCGAGTCGGCGTTCGGGTTCGGGTAGCCGAGGAAATCGCTGATCGGCGCGATCACCTTCGGATCGAGCAGGTTGTTGAGGAAGGCGTGGGCTTCCTCGACGTTCTTCGCGCTCTTCGGAATGGCGAAGGTATCGAACCAGATTGGCGCGCCTTCCTTCGGCAGGCGCCAGTCGACCACCACGCCGTTGCCGGCTTCCTTGGCCCGGTTGCCGAACTGGTAGAAGCTTCCCGAGTAGCCCACCGCGACGCAGATGTCGCCGTTGGCGATGTCGGTCATGTACTTCGCCGAGTGGAAATAAGTGACGTAGGGACGGACCTTGAGCATCAGCTCGGTGGCCTTCTTGTAGTCATCCGGGTTGGTGCTGTTGGGGTCCAGGCCCAGGTAGTGCAGGGCGATCGGCAGGATTTCGGTCGGCGAGTCGAGCATCGCCACGCCGCAGGCCTTGAGCTTCTCCATGTTCTCCGGCTTGAACACCAGGTCCCAGCTGTCCACCGGCGCGTCGTCGCCCAATGCGGCCTTGACCTTGGCCGGGTTGAAGCCGATCAGCACGGTGCCGTACATGTAGGGCACGCCGTACTGGTTGCCCGGGTCATTGGAGTCGAGCAGCTTGAGCAGTGCCGGGTCCAGGTGCTTCCAGTTCGGCAGCTTGCTCTTGTCGAGTTTCTGGAACACGCCGGCCTTGATCTGGGTTTCGAGGAACTGGTTGGACGGCACCACTAGGTCATAGCCGGAATTGCCCGTGAGCAGCTTGGCTTCGAGTGCCTCGTTGGTATCGAAGGTGTCCCAGATCAGCTTGATGCCGCTGCCCTGCTGGAAGTCCTTAAGGGTCTGCGGAAGGATGTAGTCCGCCCAGTTGTAGACGCGCAGTTCACGTTCGGCGGCGTGTGCCGCGCCGGCCAGCAGGGTCGCAGCGCAGATCGCGCTGCCGAGCAGGCGATGGATCTTCTTCATGTTCTTCCCCCTAATGAAATGAACTCCCAACATCGAATCGCCGCCTGTGGTCAGGCGCCTTCGAAACCTTCCAGCACATTCACCGCATTGATGCCGATTTCCTCCACCGCGTAGCCGCCCTCCATGACGAACAGGGTCGGCTTGCCGAGACGCGCGATGCGTTCGCCCATGCGCAGGTAGTCCGGGCTGTCCAGCTTGAACTGCGAGATGGGGTCTTCCTTGAAGGTGTCCACGCCCAGCGACACCAGCACCACCTCGGCGCCGTAGGCGGCGATCCGCTCGCAGGCGCTGTCCAGCGCCGCGCCCCAGGCGGCCCAGGCGCTGCCAGCGGGCAGCGGCAGGTTCAGGTTGAAGCCCTCGCCAGCGCCTTCGCCGGTTTCATCGGCATAGCCGAGGAAGAACGGGAACTCGAAGCGCGGATCGCCATGGATCGAGGTGAACAGCACGTCGTCGCGCCCATAGAAGATCGACTGGGTGCCGTTGCCGTGGTGATAGTCAACGTCGAGGATGGCGACGCGCTTGCAGCCGGCGTCGAGGAAGGCCTGGGCGGCGATGGCGATGTTGTTCAGGTAGCAGTAGCCGCCCATCAGGTCGGCCGCGGCATGGTGGCCCGGCGGACGGCAAAGGGCGAAGGCGCTGCGGGCGCCGCCGGCCAGGTGCTGGTGCCCGCTGAGGGCGACCTGCGCGGCGCTCCAGGCGGCCTGCCAGGTGCCGGCGGTGATCGGTGCGCCACCGTCGAAGCTGTAGTAGCCGAGCTGGCCGTGCAGGTTGTCCGGTATCACCCCGCGCAGGGTGCGCGCCGGCCAGGTGAAGGGCATCAGGTCGCCCGGTCGGCCCATCGCCGCCCAGCGTGCCCAGGCGCCCTCGAAGAATTCCAGGTAGGCGCGGTCGTGGATGCGTTCGATCGGCGCGCGGCCGAAGTCGGTGGGCGCGATGACCTCGCCGAGGTTCTGCTGGCGCACGCGCTGCAGCACGTGGTCGGCGCGCGAGGGCATTTCGAAGCACGGCTTCAACTCGCCGTCGATCAGTTCGCAGCGGCCGTGGTGCAGGCGGTGGTCGTCGCTATAGACGGTCAGCATGGTGTCGTTCTCCTGGCGATGGCTGCGTTCCAGTGTCCGGTGATTGGGCGCGCGAGGAAACGTGCGGAGCGGCCAAAAAGGGATCGATGTGGCCACAGGATGGGGCCGCGGCTGCCCTCTCCCGGTGCGCGGCGGTGCTGGTCAGCCGGCCGCCGCGGGATGCCGGAAGCGGCTCGGCGTGGTTCCGCTCCAGCGCTGGAAGGCATGCCGGAAGCTCGCCGTCTCGCTGTAGCCCATGGCTTCGGCGATGCGGTGGATCGGCAGGCGCTCCTGTTCCAGCAGCTGTCGCGCATGTTCGTAGCGCAGCTCGTCGAGCAGCGCCTGGTAGCAGGTGCCGGCGTCCTGCAGGTGGCGGCGCAGGCTGCGCGGCGAGCAGTGCAGCTGACGCGCCAGTTCCTCCAGGCCGGGCGCCCGCGGCAGGGCGCCGGCGAGCACCTGGCGGGCGCGGCTGATCAGTGCCTGGCGGCAGGCGAACTCGCGGTTGAGCTGGCGGCTGCGTTCGAGCATGTCGCGGTGGGTGACCGCGTCGGCCAATGGCAGGCGACGATCGAGCCAGTGGCGGGAGAAGCCGAAGGCGTTGCGCGTGTCGTCGAAGCGCACCGGGCAGGGGAAGTTGCGCGCGTACAGCGCGTGATAGGCGGGCGAGGCGTGCTGGAAACACGCGCCGAGCAACGGCAGCGGCTGGCCGAGGAGGTCATCGCAGATCAGCTTCAGCGAGGCCAGGCAGAACTCGACGTTGAACACCTCGAGCTCGGGCAGCTCGCGGTAGCCGCCGGCCTCCATCCAGACCACGCCGTCTTCGTTGCGCAGGCGCAGCTCGAACAGCGTGCCGAGCAGCGCCGGGTAGCCGAGCGCCAGCTCCAGGGCGTCACCCAGGGTGGCGGCGGACAGCAGGGTGTAACCGAGCAACCCGTAGGACGACACGTGCATGCGCCGGCCCATCTCCAAGCCGAGGTCGCAGCGCTGCGCGACGGCGTTGAGGAACACGCGGCGCTCCTGGGCGATGGCGATGCGCAGATCGGTGCGTTGCAGGTCCTGCAGGCGTATGCCGCTGCCAGCGAGCAGCGTTTCCGGGCTCATCGCGCCGTCCTGGCAGAGGATGTCGAGGGCCAGGGAGACCGCGTGCAGGGTGGTCAGGTGCGAATGCAGCATGGCGGCGACCGGCAGAGGAAGGTGCTTGCCTCGCAGCAAGATGCATGCCTCGCGGCCGCCGCCGGCTCAGTCGAGCATCGCCGCGTAGCCTTCGCGGTAACTCGGATAGGCCGGACGCCAACCCAGCGCCAGCGCGCGGGCGTTGCTGCAGCGCTTGCTGCCGGCGCGCCGCGACAGCGGTTGGTCCGGCACGTCGCTGACCCGAAGGCGTTCGCGCAGCCAGTCGATCACCTCGTGCAACGGCGCCGGCGTGTCGTCCACGCCGAGGTAGCAGTCGTCCAGCGGCTGACCGGCGGCGCCCGCCTGCAGCAGGGCCGCCAGCAGGCTGGCGGCGTCGTCGCGGTGGATGCGGTTGGCGTACAGCGGCGGTTCGCGGCTCGCCCGATAGCCCTGCTGGGCCTGCTCGATCAGCCAGCGACTGCCCGGTCCGTAAAGACCGGCCATGCGCACCACGCTGGTCGGGTGGCCGCTGGCGAGCGCCAGCCGCTCGGCTTCCAGCATGATCCGGCCGGTGTAGCCGGTCGGCAGGGTAGGCGAGCGCTCGTCCACCCATTCGCCGTCATGTTGGGCATAGACCCCGGTACTGGAAACGAACAGCAGGCGTCGCGGCCGCTGGTTGCGCTGCCGCAGCCAGCCGAGCAGATGGCGCATGCCGTCGACGTAGGCGGCGCGGTAGCCGGCCTCGTCATGCTGGCTGGCCGCGGCGGCGTACACCACGTAGTCGGGGGCGGCGTCCGGCCACTGCGCGGGCACGTCTGGCGCGGCCAGATCACCCTCGACTGGAAGCACCGCCGCGGGCAGTGCGGCGACGTTTCGTCGCAGGCCGTGGACGAGCCAGCCGGCGGCGGTCAGCCGCTCGCCGAGACGGCAGCCGATATCCCCGCATCCGGCGATCAGCAGCGAAGGGTGTTCGGACATCGGCGTGCTCCGCAAAAAAGAGCAGCATAGCGGCTGCATCGCCGCTTTCCGAGCCGGGCGACCGTAAGGCCGCGAAGCATTTCAGTTTACAAACAAGAATTAATTGCAATAATGGCAGGCCTTCCGGTCCGGCGTGCAAAACGCCCGGTAATCGCCTTTGTCTTCTTCTCAGGTCAGGCCCGCATGAAATCCACACTCTCCAGCGCCCAGCCGTTGTCTCGCATTCTCGGCGCCCTGTTGTTCAGCCTGCTGCTGACGCCGGTTGCCGGTTTCGCCCAGCAGAGCGAAGGCACCACCAACGCCCCCGCGGCTGCTCCGGCTCAGAACGCCGCTTCGGCGGGCGACGCGTCGCAGCAGCCGGCCGTCGACGCCAGCGCGCAGCCCGCGCCGCAGGGTGACGCCGCGGCGCCGCCGAGCGATGCCGACGCCGAGGCACTGGCCGCTGCCGAGACGGAAAACGGCCTGCCGCACGACCTGTCTCCCTGGG